>JAHFBW010000096.1 GCA_023249845.1 Candidatus Eiseniibacteriota bacterium | reverse complement strand
GTTCTTCATTGGCCGTGCGCAGGCGGGTCCGCGCCACGTCGAGGCTGGTGGCCATGTCGTTGAACTGCTCTGCCAGGTGCCCAAGTTCGTCGAGAGGCTCTTCTTCGATGTGATGGGTCATGTCGTCGGACCCGATGAGGATGGCGCCCTCTCCCAGTTCGGTCAGCCGCGTGACGAGGTAGCGCGACAGGTTGACCGCGACCACGACGCCGATCGTCACCGTGATGAGGAAGATGAGCAGGGCCAGCCGGCGGGTGTGCGTCGTCACGGACTCGAACCGGCTTCGCGCCCGTTCGGCGGCTTCGTTGCCCAGCAGCTCCAGGCGCGGCACGATGACGCCCAGCAGTCGCTGGCTCGGCGGATCGGCGCGCGCGAGGAACGCCACGGCCCAAGCGGGCTCCACTCCAACATAGTCGTAGAACTTGAGCCACAGGTCCGAGAGCTGGCCGTAGACCACGCCCAAGGCCCGCGTGCCCGTGGTGTCCTCCTCGCTCAGCGCTTTGACTTCGGCTGCGATGTGGGACAGACGATCCAGGAAGTGCTCGCGGGAACCCGGGTCCGGAGCGCTCCCTGGCTCGAATCGCACCTCGCCGAGCAGCGTGACCTCCTTGTGGAGGTCCGAGAGTTCCCGGTGAACGGCGTCGATGCGGATGCGGCGGTTCAACGCGGCGTTGAACTCGGCGAGCGCGTGGCTTCGCGCCCAGTCCGCCCACAGGTTGATCGCCTGGTTGATCGCGAACAGCGACAAGATCGTGAGAAACGAGTAGATCAGGCGCCGCCGTACGGTCAGTGCGGCCATCAGCGCAACGGGTAGCCGTCCTCGCCTGGCAGCGTCCCGTCGATCCGCACGACTCTCACGCTGGGGGCGACCGCATCCATGCGCACGAGGGAGATGGCCCCGGGGATGGCGCTCACGAGTTCGTTCACCATCTCGTTCGAGTACACCACCTTGGGCGTGGACGGTGCTTCCGCCCGGAAGATGCGCGCGATCCAGTACTGCTTGAACTGTGATTCGGACATCCGGTAGATGCGATTGAGCACGATCGCGCGTTCCGGCGCGACCGGAGCGCGTACGATGAGCACGACCGGCATGTCCGCGGTCCAGTACTGGCGATCCCCGAGGAAGATCTTGCGCACCTCCGCCATGGTCAGGTCCTTGACCGGCGTCGAGGGATGGACGATGACCGCCATGGACTCGGCAGCGACACAGGGCGGAGGGGACGCGAGAAACGCACACGCCGCGGTCGCCATTGCGAGCAGCGTGTGACGAACTCCACCCCTCATCAAACCCATCCCTTGCTCCTTTGCTAAAACGTGAGGCTCGCCTGTGCGATCAGTGTATTGGATCGCCCCGAACCCGAAGTCAGGTCGTTCCGGTATTCCAGCTTGAGCGCGGCCAGCTCCACGAAGTCCAAGCGTACGCCGCCGAGCACCACCTCGAGGTCGGGAAGCGCGAACACGGGGTCCGTTTCCGCGATCTCCATGCGCTCGTAGCGGACATAGGGCATGAACTTCGCGGCCGCCCCCGGCAGCCGGTAGGCCAGCTGACCGTAGAACGCACGGCTGTCGTAGTGCAGGCCTGAGGCGTCCTCGTGCCGCACGGTGATGCCTTCCAGCATGACTTCCGGGGATTCCCGCGTCAGCACGGCGAAGCCGGAAGCGATCCACTCGTGGATGCTGGGGCCACCCGCCGTCGAGAGGAGGTCCCGATAGACCGACGCGCCCACCTCGAAGCCGTAGGAGTGGCCCGGCCTCGCAACGAGCTGGGCGATCCACGCGCGGTTCGGGTTCGGGTCGCCGGCGTCGCCGGCGCGGCTCAGGATCTCCGACCGGCCATTGCCGAGCCCGACGGAATAGCCAAGTCCGGTCGCGCCACTCGGGATGTTGCCTTCGGCAAGCACGCCGACGAAGTGAACCGGGACGAACTCGGTGCCGAATCGAACCTGTTCGGGGCGGCTCGCGGTGGTCTGCAGCCAGAGTCCGTGGTGATACGCGGTGTTCCAGTATCCCAACTGCGTGTGATAGCGGCCAAGCGACAGCTTGAAGGCGTCGTTGTAGTCGTAGCGGATGAAGGATCGTTCGACCTCGATCGTGTACGAGTTGCTCCGGGGAAGCACAGTGATCTCACCGAAGTAGTTCACCTTGCGTGCGAGCGGAGACACCGCGTGCAGGACGAACTGGCCGAGGTTGAATCCCTCGGAGCCGTTGGCCCCGTCACTGGTCCGGTAGTTGAAGTCGGTGAACCCGCGCAGTTGGAGCGAGGGATACGACGCGGCGGAATCCGAATACAGCAGAGCGGCCGAGGCTGGCGCGGGCCGCAACAGGCCCACGATGAGCACGAGCGCCGCGCAGAGCAGGCCCATGGGGCAAGCGGCGTAACGGTGAGTATGGGGGAACATGGCGTGCCAAGCTAGCACACGCCCGAGCTGCTCCCCAGCGCTTGAACGCCACGCCCCATTCGGAACCAGTGGCTCCCAAACGGGGCGGATGTCATACCCTTGTTCCCACGGGTCAGCGCACGCAGGCGGCTCGCGACGCGCCGAATCCCGTGGAGTTTCGTCACCCCGGAGGGTCCATGGCTGAGCCCAAGACGAGACCGACCAAGGCGAGCGTGACCCAGTTCATCGCCGGCGTGTCGCCCGAGCGTCGCCGCCACGACGCGCTCGCCGTCTCGAAGCTGATGCGCCGCGCGAGCGGCGAGGCCCCGACCATGTGGGGAGCAAACATCGTCGGCTACGGCCGCTATTCGAAGCGATACGCTAACGGGAGCGCGCTCGACTGGCCGCTGGTCGCATTCTCGCCGCGCAAGGCGAGCCTGGTGCTCTATGTATTGAGCGGTTTTCCGCGCTACGCCGCGCTCGTGGCCAAGCTCGGCAGGATCAAGGTTCATGGCGGGTGTCTCTATGTCACGAACCTCGCCGGCGTGAACACGGAAATGCTCGAGCGCCTCGTGCGCGAGTCGGTGGAGGCCGTGCGCAAGCGACACGCCGTGGGCAAGACCCCCGCAAGGAAGATTGCCCCCAAGCCTGTCGGCAAGTCGCCGCCGCCGTGAGCCCACCCGACGCCGGGCCCTGGCCGGGATTATTCATGAGCCCGTGGCGTGCGCGGGCCGGCTGCCCATGAATCGCTGCATTGAAGGCTTGGCCCGCTCCTGCGACGTGTCACCGACACGACTCCGTCGGGGGCCAAGCCTTCGCCTTGCGCTTCACGGACATCCTTCCCTCTCGATTCACGGTTCATGAATAATCCCGGCTAGCGGTCGAGATTCGGGTGGGGGCACGCCCGCAAGAGTTCGCTGAGCCAGGCCCGCGGACCGGCTGCCCAGGCAGGGCTGCACGCGAACGCTTGAGCGATCAGCACGCGCGCCGTGCCGAACTCGCCCTCCGCAACCGCGATCGCAGCTTGGGCACGCAGTCGGTCGACCTCCATCACGCCAAACGCGTTCGTGGGCACCTGATCAAGGAGCTCGCGCGCGCGCTTCGGGTTGGCTCGTCGTGCCGCTTCGAAGTACGCCGCCTCCACGAGATGGGGCCCGCGAAGATAGCCGGGCAGGCGCTGCGCGAGATTGAGCGCGCTCGCGATCGAGATTCCCGCCGTCTCGACCAAACCCGAATCGAGGGCCTGCATATAGGAATAAAACTGCGACTGACACTCGAACATCGAGCCATCCCGGACCTCGAGCGCCCGGTCGATCTGTGAACGGTCCCAGTCTCTGGGGCGACCACCACCATGCTCCAATGCCGTGAGTGTGAGCAGGCTGAGATCGCGGTCGCCCTTGGGACCTCTCCGGACCATGCGCAGTAAGCGCAGCCCATCACTGACGAATGGGCCATTCGGAAGCGGAATGGCCGTCCCGAGGAAGATCGCGCTGGACAGCAGTCGCAACCAACCGAGCTCAGTTCGAAGAAGCCCCTGGGGCACTGAAAACCACTGCAACACCAGAGCGGCGCCCAGGGCAAGCAGGACGCTGGCGAACGGACCGCCCGCGATCACGATCGCGAAGCGCCACCTCAATCCTTCGGGCCGAGTGGGAACAGTCCCGGCGATGCCTCCGAAGAGCGCAGGGACTCGATTCCACCCGACCACGATCGAGCCTGCGGGAGAGCGCTCGATGAGCACGGGGCCGATCACGAAGATGGAGAACCGGAACCCCACCGCAAGCCCCGCGATGAGATGCCCCAGTTCGTGCACGGCGAGCGCGAGGAATATCGCAACGACGCCGAGCAGCAGTGTGCCTGGTTGCACGAGGGTGCCCTCCAGCGACAGTAACCCAGTCCTCTTGCCAGCCTACAACCCGTCCAACGGGCACAGAGGCCCGCGCTCGACCGGGCAACCACCACGCTCAGCTGGATGGGTTCACGGCCGCCCCCGGGCCACGACGGCGCCCGCAGACGCTGTGCTAGGCTCCTTCGCCATGTTCCCTCCCCGCCTCCCGCGTGTCCTTGGTCGATTCACCGCACTCGCCGTCGCCTCGGGTCTCGCCGCCAGCACGCACGCCCAGGGCCTCCGCCTCACGCGGCCCGCGCCGTGGACGCCGGACTCCGTCGTGAAGAGTGTGCTCAACTCGGGCTCGGCGCGCCTGACTCCCGAGCCCGCAGTGGACGAGAGCGTGCCGCGCATCTGGCTCACGAAGGCCGAGCGCACGCAGTGGAAGCAGACGGCGGACTACGACGACGTCATGCGCTATTGCCGGCAGCTCGAGGCCGGCTCACGCTGGATCCGGCTCGAGAGCTTCGGGCGCACCGGACAGGGCCGTGACCTGCCGCTCCTCATCGTGTCCAAGGACCGTGTGTTCACGCCCGAGGCGGCGCGCGCGCTGGGCAAGCCCATCGTGCTCATCCAGAACGGCATCCATTCGGGCGAGATCGAGGGCAAGGACGCCTCGCTCATCCTGCTGCGAGACCTCGCCGTACTCCACCGCCAGGAGGAGCTGCTCGACTCGGTCATTGTCCTCGTGATTCCCGTGTTCTCGGCCGACGCGCACGAGCGTCGCAGCCGCTACCAGCGCATCAACCAGAACGGGCCCGACGAGATGGGCTGGCGGCACACACCCGTGGGCTTGAACCTGAACCGCGACTACACCAAGCTTGACGCGCCCGAGATGCGTGCGCTCATCGGCAACGTCTACACGAAGTGGTGGCCCGACCTGCTCGTGGACAATCACACCACCGACGGCGCGGACTATCAGTACGACGTAACCTGGGCCACGAACCACGGCGCCGGCATGCCCGCGCCGCTCGACCGCTGGGCTGCCGAGAACCTGGAGCGCGGCGCCATGACGCGTCTCGCCGCTCGAGGCCACCTCGTTTCGCCCTACTTCGACATTCGCGGTGGGAACGACCCGCGGGCCGGGCTCGAGTACGGTAACAGCCTGCCGCGCTTCTCCACCGGCTATCCGCCGCTCCAGTCGCGCCTCGCTCTGCTCGTCGAGACGCACATGTTGAAGCCGTATGGCACGCGCGTGAAGGCCACGTACGACCTCATGCTGTCGCTGCTCGAGGAGCTGCATGCGCGGCCGCGCGCGCTCACGCAGGCCGTGCGCGACACCGAGGCCGAGACGATCGCGCGCGCCCAGGCGAAGGACCCCGCGAAGCGCACAGTCGTGCTCTCGGCGAGGCTCGGCGATCGCGGCACGCCGATCACCTGGAAGGGCGTGGCCACCCTGTGGGAGAAGAGCGACATCCTGGGCGGACTGCTGCCGCGCTACTCGGCGACCCCGTGGGACACCACGGTGATGCTCTACCGCGACACGCAGCCGGCGCTCACGGTGCGCCAGCCCGCGGGCGGCTACGTGATACCTCAGGAATGGACCGAGGTGCTCGCGCGCCTGGCACTGCACGGCATCCGCACGCGCACGTTGGCGCGCGCGTGGAGCGACACGGTCGAGATGACGCGCGTCACCGACCACACGCTGGCGCCCGAGGACTTCGAGGGCCGGCACAACGTGCGCGTGCTCGCAACGACGACGGAGCGCCAGGTTCGCGGCTTCCGTGCCGGCGACGTGTGGGTGCCGCTCGATCAGCGCGGCGGCGGGCTCGCCGTGGCGCTGCTCGAGGCGCAGGCACCGGACGGTTTCCTGGCGTGGGGCTTCTTCTCGACCATCTTCCAACGCAAGGAGTATGGCGAAGGCTACGTCGTGGAGCCCATGGCGCGCGCGATGATGGCGCGCGATCCCAAGCTGGCGGAGGAGTTCCGTGCCAAGGTGGCTGCGGATACCGCGTTCGCGGCCGATCCCGGCGCGCGCGGCGACTGGTTCTTCCGCCGCTCGCCGTGGAATGACCCCGAGCAGTACCTGCACCCCGTCGCCCGCGCGTTGCGTCCCGTGCCCGAGACGTTCCTGCAGCCGCTTCAGGGCAGCGCGCCCGCGCCGCCCGCTTCGACCCGGCGCTGAACCTGGCACCTCTGGAGGCCCCCCCATGCGCTCGCTCCGCACTCGTGCCACCCTCCTCTTGGTATTGGTCGCCGCACCGCTCGCCGCCCGCGCCGCCGACATGACGGTGCGCGTGGACGCGCGCGACGTCGCGCGCGGCCTGCTGCACGTGACGCAGACGTTTCCCGCACGCGCCGGAAGCATGGCGCTGAGCTATCCGCGCTGGATCCCCGGCGAGCACGGCCCCACGGGACCCAGCACCGATGTCGCCGGCTTCGTGGCGCGCGTGGGAGGCCGCGCCCTGGTGTGGCGGCGGGACCCCGCTGACATGACGACACTCCGTGTGGAGGTTCCTGCCGGCGCCCGGCAGCTCGACGTCGCGTTCGACTTCCTGGTGGACAACTCCACCGACGGGTTCACGTCGGCCGCGTGCAGTACGCCGAATCTGCTGATGCTGTCATGGAATGAGGTGGCGTTCTATCCCGCAGGCCTCAAGTCCGACGCCGTCAGCGTGGAGGCGTCGCTCGTGCTGCCGCGAGGCTGGTCACACGCCACCGCGCTCGAAGAGCGCGTGGCGACGGGTGAAGCGATCGGGTTCAAGCCGTGCTCGTTCACCACGCTCGTGGATTCGCCGGTGCTCACTGGAAGCCACTTCCGCACCGTGGATCTCTCCCCCGGGGAGAACGTGTCGGTCCGGCTGCGCATGGCGTGTGACTCCGAAGAGGGGCTCGCCATCCCCGACAGCCAAGTGCAGGCACTCAGGAATCTCGTGCGCGAGGCGCGCGCGCTGTTCGGCGGCGAGCACTTCCACCACTACGACTTCTTGGTCTCGCTCTCCGAGAACGTCGCGCACTTCGGGCTCGAGCATCACCAGTCGAGCGACGATCGCGGGCGCGAGCGCTGGTGGCTCGACAACGACCTGCGCCGGAACCATACGAACCTGCTGTCGCATGAGTACGTGCACTCGTGGAACGGCAAGTTTCGCCGCCCGCTCGGCCTCGCGACGGGCGACTATTTCACGCCGATGAACGGCGAGTTGCTGTGGGTGTACGAGGGTCTCACGCAGTACCTCGGGTTCGTGCTCGCGGCGCGCTCGGGCATCCGCACGCCCGCCGAGGCGCGCGACGCGCTCGGCCGGGCCGCCGCCGAGATCGAGTCGAACCGCGGTCGCACCTGGCGGCCGCTCGTGGACACCGGCACACACGCGCAGCAGCTCTACGAGGCGCGCACCGCCTGGGAGCACTGGCGACGCGGCACCGATTTCTACGAGGAGGGCCTGCTCCTCTGGCTCGAGGCCGACGTCACCATACGCACGCTCACGCACGGCGAGCGATCGCTCGACGACTTCTGCCGTCGGTTCCACGGTGGTCCGAATCGCGGGCCGGAGTTGAAGACCTACGAGTTGCGCGACGTCATCGAGACGATGCAGACGGTGGCGCCGTTCGATTGGGCGAAGTTCTTCGAGGAGCGCGTCTATGGGACCTCGCCCCACGCCCCGACCAACGGCATCACGAAGGGCGGTTGGCGCATGGCGTGGGCCGACTCGCTGGGGCCGCTCCAGGCCGCGGCCGAGATCGCGAACAAGCGGGTGACCGAGAGCTACACGTTGGGACTGGAGCTGGACGAGACCGGCAAGGTGCGCGACATCGTGCCCGGGTCTCCGGCTGACGCCGCCGGCGTGGCGCCGGACATGAAGGTGGTCGCCGTGAACGGCCGGCGCTACGAGAAGGACGTGCTTCGCGATGCGATCGCCGCGTCCCGTCAGTCCGGCGCGGTGGACCTGCTGTGCGAGAACAAGGCGTTCTTCCGCACGTACCGCCTGGACTACCGCGGCGGCCGCCGGTACCCGGCGCTGGAGCGCGACGCCGCGACGCAGGACTGGGTGATGGCGATCCTCTCGCCGCACGTGAAGTAGGCGAGGCCACGCGGGAACGGCTTGACGGGCCAACCGAGCGTGCCCGGCCCGCGTCCGGGCGAGGCCCGCTGATGATTCGCGCGATGCATCCTGCAACTCACTGACGGCGTGTGGCCCGGCGCAACACCCTGCGGCGTGCACGTCACACCCCCTCAGGGTCGTCCTGGCCCGTAACCCGTTGCCGCGTAGGGAATCGCTTGCGGCACGCGGCGTGCACGCACACGCCCCGCCACGGGGAGCGACAACCCGCCCCTGGGCTGTCCCGCGGGGCAGGGGTTTCCGGACTTCCCTGCCCGCCCCTCCAGCACGCGACTCGCCGCGACCGCGGCGGCGCGTCCGGGGGTCAAGGAGGAATGAATGTCAGCCGTGTCGCATAAGCTGGTGTCGCGTTCGCTCCACCGATTCCTCGTCGCCGCGATGCTGCTCGCCGGGATGGCGCTCGTGGCGCCTCGCGTGCAGGCGGCGGAGGTCATCCCCTCGATCGCCATGACGCGCACGCCCGACAGTGGCGACGGCACGCAGGTCTCGTACGGCCTTGCCGTGCGCGCGAACGTCGCGCCGATGCTCGCCGCCGAGATCGGCCTCGGTTATCGCAAGGACGAGATGTTCAACGGCACCGTGGAGTCGACGCAGTGGCCGGTGACCGGCTCGCTGTGGTTCAAGCCCGTGCCCATGCTCTACGCCGGTGGCGGCGTGGGCTGGTACAACACCACGCTCAAGTATCCGAACACGCCGCTCCTCGCGAGCACGACGTCGCAAGAGTTCGGCGTGCACCTGGGCGGCGGGCTCTCCGTGCCCCTGGTGCCGAGCGTGGCATCGCTCGACCTGAACGGCCGCTACGTCTACCTGGGTGACCAGAAGAGCGACCTGCCACCGAACAACTTCAAGGCGGACTACTGGACCACGTCGTTGGGCGTCGCGTTCCACTTCTAGGAGCGAACGAACCGAAGCGACCCGGCGCGCAACCCGACTCGCGCGGCCGGGAGAACACGGCGGCCCCGGGGAATACCCGGGGCCGTCGTCGCATGAACCTCGTCCGGAACTTGCTCGTCCGCACGCATGCTGCTTCCATAGGAAGGCCTCAAAGCACCGGGGCGCCTTCCGCCGGGTGACGCCGGTCTCGAACGGAGTCGGCCGGCGAACGCATCACCGTTCCGACGCACGTGCGGAGAGGAGACTGTCATGAAGCTCGCTGCCGTCGTGCGACTTGGCGTCGCGACCTGTGCGGCGCTCGCGTCGTGGTCGTGCGCCTCGAACAACCTGCTGACCAGGTCCTGGGCAGATCCGGGCACCGCCGGTCACCACTACGAGAAGTTGGTGGTCGTCGGCGTCACCGCCGACGCCACGACCCGCCGGAACTACGAAGCCGCGTTCGTCGAGGAGCTCAAGGTCCGCTCGGTGCCGTGCACGCCCAGCTCCGGCGTGGCCCCCCACACTCCGCTGGACTTGGCGGCGATGAACGAAGAGATCCGACGGGCGGGCGCCGACGCCGTGCTCGTGACCCGGCTCATGGACCAGAAGATGGTCAACGCGTATTACCCGCCCGACCGTCCCGCGCTCGGGCCTCCGGTGGCGTATCACGGGGGCTGGCATGGCTATTACAGGCTCGGGTTCGCCACGCCGTCGGCCGGCGCGCAGGCCGCGCAGGCCGCGCGGGACACGAGCTTCCGTCTCGAGGCCTGTCTGTTCGACACGCGGAACGATAATCTCCTGTGGTCGGCGCTCACCCAGACCACGCTCGGCCGGAGCGATGCGTCCGCGGCCGAGGTGCGGGCACTGGTGGCAACGCTCGTGGTGGACATGGAGCGATACGGCCTCGTGCCGCGGCTGCCGACGCCTCCCCGCTAGCGCCACCCCTCGCGCACCGCCCGCTCGTACGCTGGCCTGTAGGGATCCGGCAGTGGCGTGTCGTGCGTGGTGACGCCGCCGTCGGGTTCTGCCACCCAGAGCCTGCCGTGC
>JAHFBW010000095.1 GCA_023249845.1 Candidatus Eiseniibacteriota bacterium | reverse complement strand
GTCGGGCTTCAGGAGCGTGTGGTCGATCAAGCTCGCGAGTCCGTCCGAAGCCGGGCAGTAGCCCATGGTGGCCACGACGCGCGACGCGCCGGCCGCGGCCAGCAGCCGTGTCTCCTCGGGCCCGCGCACACCGGCCACGCCCCAGTTGCGGCAGCGCTCGCACGTGACGGGATCGTGCACGACCTCGCCGACGGGCAGCGTCATCGGCGCGGACTCGACGCGCGGCGTGGCGGGCGCCGGCGCGGCTGGCGCGGCAGGCCGCATGGCCGCCAGTACCTGGCGCGTGATGAGCTCCACCAACTGGTCGCGGTCTTCGTTCACCGGCGCTTGCCCTTTCGAGGCGTGAGTTCGAACTGGTCGGGAAGCAACGCCGACAGCCGCTTGCGCAGCATGCGGCCCCGCAGGTCCCGCCAGTACACCCAAAGTTCGGGCGAGAACTCGGCGAGCACCTGGCGGCAAGCGCCACAAGGCGGCGCGCCATGTCCCGCGCGCGCGGTCACCGCGATGGCCTCGAACTTTCGCTCGCCTGCGCTCACCGCTGTGAAGAGCGCCGTGCGCTCGGCGCAGCAGGTGAGCCCGAACGATGCGTTCTCCACGTTACAGCCGCGGTAGAGCCTGCCCGAGGCGCCGAGCAGCGCGGCGCCCACGGGGAAGCGCGAGTAGGGCGAGTGGCTTGCCGCGCGCGCCGCGACGGCTTCGCGCATGAGTTCCCGAGCGGTCGGACGCGAGGCGCCGTTCGAGGCGCGGGGAGCTCTTGAGCGAGCACCTGGCGGTTGCTCGCGTCGCGCCGCGCTCACGCGCGCAACTCCCTGAGAAAGCTCATGCCCGCGTGCGGCGCTTTCACCGAGAACAGCTCGGCCAGCGTGGCGCCGAGATCGGCGAACGTGGCGCGCGTGCCCAGGTCCACCCCGTCGCGCACGCGCGGTCCGGACACGATCAGCGGCACGTACTCGCGTGTGTGGTCGGTGCCGGGCGTCGTGGGGTCGTTCCCGTGGTCGGCCGTCACCCACGCCATCTCGTCGTCCCGCAGCCGGCCGGCGAACTCGCCAAATTGCGCATCGAATCGCTCGAGCGCGCGCGCGAATCCCGCCGGATCGTTCCGGTGGCCGTACTGGGTGTCGAAGTCCACGAGGTTCGCGAACACGAGCCCGTCGCCCGCGCGCCTGACCAGGTCCAGCAACACCATCTCGCCCTCCTCATTGCTGGTGGTGTGAATGGCGTCTCCCACCCCTCGCCCCGCGAACAGATCGTCCACCTTCCCCACGGTGACCACGCGCCGCCCGTCGCCGCGCAGGCGATCGAGCACCGTGGGCGCCGTGGGCTCGAGCGAGAAGTCGCGCCGGCGCGACGTGCGGCGGTAGCTCCCCGGTTCGCCCTCAAATGGCCGCGCGATGACGCGTCCCACCGCATGCGCCCCCGTGAGCAGCTCGCGCGCGGCGCGACAAGCCGCGTAGAGCTGCTCCAGGGGCACGGTGCTCTCGTGCGCCGCCACCTGGAAGACGGAGTCGGCCGAAGTGTACACGATGAAATCTCCCGACTGTTGATGGCGCTCGCCAAGCTTCGCGATGATCTCGGTGCCCGAGGCCGCCACGTTGCCCATCCAGCCGCGCTGCACTCGCTCGCTCCAGGCGTCGAGCAGATCGCGCGGGAAGCCATCGGGATACGTGGGGAACGCGCGGTCCAAGACGAGCCCCATCATCTCCCAGTGGCCCGTCGTGCTGTCCTTGCCGGGGCTCTTCTCCGAGAGTCGCCCACGGGCGCCTCGCGGCGCGAGCGACGGGCGTACCCCGGGCATCGGGATCAGGTTGCCGAGACCGTGCGCCTCGAGCACGGGCAACTTCAACTTCCCCGCGCGTTCCGCGACGTGCAGCAGCGTGTTGGCACCGGCGTCGCCGTACTGGTCGGCGTCGGGAAGCGCGCCCATACCGACACCGTCCAGCACGATCAGGAACACGCGCACCGTTCAGGCCTCCGTGGCCGCGGCGTCGCGCCGCCTCAGGTAGTCGGTCACCGACGGCGACCAATCCGCGCGCTCGCCGATCAGTGTCGAGACGCGCACGGGCTGATCGGCGCGAATGTAGAGCCTCGTCACGCGCTTGCCGATCGTGCACAGGATCTCGTAGGCGAGCGTCTCGCTCCCGGCCGCGACCTCCTCGACGGGCAGCGACACACCGCCCTGCTCACCGAACAACACCACTTCGTCGCCCACGGCCACGCCCGGGACATCGGTGACGTCCACCATGGTGAGGTCCATGGTGACGCGACCCAGGATGGGCACACGTCTGCCACCCACGAGCATGTGGCCGCGATTCGAGAGCAGCCACGAGTAGCCGTGCCCGTAGCCCACGGGCACGACCCCCATCCGCGTGGGCCGCGCCGTCGTGTGCGTCCGCGCGTAGCTCACGTGCGTGCCCGCGGGCAGGTCGCGCACCTGGACGAGGCGGCTCCGGAACGACATCACCGGAGCGAGCGCGGGTCGCGCCTCGTCGCGAGACGGGTGGAGTCCGTACGCGATCAACCCGACGCGCACCCAGTCGAACAGCGCGTCGGGCAGGTTCACCGTGCCGGCGCTGTTTGCGGCGTGCACGCGCGGCGGACGCAGTCCGCGCGCCTCGAGACGTTCGAGCAGGCTCTGGAACCGCCCGGTCTGCTCGTGCGCGAACGACAGGTCGGCCGCGTCGGCGTCGGGAAAGTGCGTGTACACGCTCGCGAGCCGCAGCCCGGGGAGCGCGCAGGCCTCGGCGACGAACGCCTCGGCCTCCTGAAGGTCCACACCCGCGCGGCCCATGCCGGTGTCCACCTCGACGTGGAACCGCACGGCACGGCCGGCATGCACCGCCTCATCCGAGAGCGCGCGCGCGAATCCCAGGTCGCACACGGTGGGGTCCACCTGGTGCTGCACCGCTTCGGGGATCTCGCCGGCAAGGAGTGGCGACATGGCCATGATCGGGAGCCGGCTCCCCGAGCGGCGGAGCTGCATGCCCTCGAGCAGTGTCGCCACGCCGAGCTGCGTGACGCCCTCGCGCTCCGCGGCAGCCGCCATGTCGGCCGAGCCGTGCCCGTAGGCATCCGCCTTGGCCACGAGCAGTACCTCGCGCTTGGGCCCGATGTGGCGGCGGATCGCCCGAAGGTTGCAGGCGAAGCGGTCGAGGTCGACTTCGACCCAGGTGGAGACGGGCATGGGCACGGCGGTGGCTCCTGACGCTGTGGTTTACACTGGCGCCGCGCGGGGAACGGGCCGCGCATCCTATCGCTTCTCGTTCACGCCTCGCCAGCGGCGCCACGCGCCGCGGGAGCCCCGCATGCGACGGCCGCTCATCGAAGCCCACCTGCGCCCCGATGCGCCAGATCTGCTCGACCTGCCATGGCATGTGCCGATCGAGCTGTGGGCCGAGCACTGCCCGCGCGTGCTCGACCTGGAGCGCGGCGTGTCGCGTCACGAGGTGCAGTTCGTCGCGTACGACACACGCGCCTGGGCCATCAAGCGCACGTCGGTGCACGCGGCGCACAAGGAGTACGCGCTGCTCGCGCAGGCCGAGGAGCGCCGGCTGCCGTGTGTGCGACCGGCGGGATGGCTCGAGGTGCGTGCCGACGGCGAGGCGAGCGCGGGTATGCTGGTGACCGAGTTCCTCGAGGGCTCGCTTCCCTACCGCACGCTGTTCCGCGCGCATGGTCTCGAGCGCTATCGCGAGCGACTGCTGGACGCCATGGCCGGGCTGCTCGTGCGCCTGCACCTGGCCGGCTTCTACTGGGGGGATTGCTCGCTCTCGAACACGCTGTTTCGTCGCGACGCGGGCGAACTCTCGGCGTACCTGGTGGACGGCGAGACGTCGGAGATCCACGCGTCGCTCTCGTCGGGTCAGCGGGAACAGGACCTCCTGATCCTCGAGGAGAACGTGGCCGGCGAGATGGCCGACCTGGTGGCGAGCGGCGAACCGCCTCACCCGCTCGACCCGTGGAACACGGGCCGGCTGATCCGTGAGCGCTACGCGCGGCTCTGGCACGAGGTCACGCGCGAGGAGCTGGTGGCGGCTGGCGAAGAGTGGCGCGTGCAGGAGCGCATCCGGGCGCTGAACGCGCTGGGTTTCTCGGTGAGCGAAGTGGAACTGCTGGCGGACCCGGGCGGCTCGCGGCTGCGGCTGCGCACCATCGTCACCGACGGCGACTACCACCGGCATCAGCTCCATAGCCTGACCGGGCTCTCGGTGGAGGAACACCAGGCGCGGCAGATGCTGAACGAGGTGCGCGAGCGGCGAGCCGAGATGGCGCGCGTGCAGGGCCGCAGCGTGTCGCTCTCCACGGCGGCCTATCGCTGGCAGCGCGAGCGTTTCGAGCCCACGAGCGCGCGACTGGCCCCGCTCGCGGACGAGCGG
Source organism: Candidatus Eiseniibacteriota bacterium (assembly GCA_023249845.1). Classification (GTDB taxonomy): domain Bacteria; phylum Eisenbacteria; class RBG-16-71-46; order RBG-16-71-46; family RBG-16-71-46; genus JAIOPA01. The sequence goes on along the minus strand of JAHFBW010000095.1, from coordinate 5,900 downwards.
ACCGCCGTGGCCGAGCGCTATTGCCAGGTGCTCGAGCACAAGTGGTTCCTGTCGGAACGCGAGCGGCGCGACGTGGGATTGGCGTACGCACTCGAGGACTACCTGCGCGTCATGCGCGCGCCGAGCGCCCCGTGACGCACGTGGACCTCTCCACGTTGGACCTGGTGCTCGCGGGCTTCGCGGGCGTTGCGATCGCCGCAGCGTGCGGACTCCGCGCGTTTCTTCCACTCCTGGCGCTCTCGCTCGGCGTGCGATTCGGCTTCCTGCACGTGACGCCCTCGGCGATGTGGATCGCGAGCGGGCCCGCGATCATCGCGCTCCTCTGGGCCACGGTGCTCGAGCTCGCGGCCGACAAGGTGCCCGCGCTCGATCACCTGCTGGACCTGGTCGCCACCGCGCTCCGCCCGATCGCCGCCGCAATCGCGGCGTGGTGCACGTTCACGGGAGTGCACCCGGCGCTCGGCGTGGCGGCCGCGGTGGTGCTGGGCGCGGGCGCGATGGGCATTCATGTCGCAAAAGCGAAAGTCCGGCTCGGGAGCAGCATGCTCTCGTTCGGGACGGCGAATCCCATCCTCTCCTTCATGGAGGACGCCATCGCCACCGGACTCTCGGCCATGGCGGTGCTGGCGCCGCTCGCCGCCGTCCTCGGCGTGGTGCTCGTGGTGTGGGCGTTCCGCCGGGTCTACCGTGGACCGCGCACGGCGCCCGCGGCGGAGGACCCCGGCGGCGAGTGACACCCGCGCGGCCGTGTGCGAAGGTGACGGCGCTTCGCATCCACCGCCGTCTCCGGCGTCGCGAACCCTTCGAGAGCCGCCATGTCCGAGACCGAGAGCCCCTCCGTCGAACGCGCCGCCCCGACCGGGCTGGACGCCATCTTCCGCCCTCGATCCGTGGCGGTGATCGGCGCCTCGCGCCGGCCGGGTTCGATTGGCTCTGCGATCTTCAAGAACCTCCTGGAGCACGGCTTCGAGGGACCGGTCTACCCGGTGAACCCGTCCGCGCAGGTGGTCCAGTCCGTGCTCGCGTGGCCGAGCGTGAGCTCGATCCCGGGTGACGTGGACCTCGCCGTGATCGCGATCCCGGCGAACCGCGTGAACGCGGCGCTCGAGGAGTGCGGCCGGAAGGGCGTGCGCGGCGCCATCGTGATCACAGCGGGCTTCAAGGAGACCGGCCCCGAGGGCGCGGAGCGCGAGCGGCAACTGCGCGAGACGGCGCGCCGACACAACATGCGCCTCGTGGGTCCCAACTGTCTCGGCGTCTTGAACACGGAGTCGCACATACGACTGGACGCCACGTTCGCTCCCGCCTGGCCGCCGGCCGGCCCGGTGGCGTTCTCGTCGCAGAGCGGTGCTTTGGGCCTCGCCATCCTCGAGACCGCCGGCGCACTGGGACTCGGCATCTCGCAGTTCGTGAGCGTCGGGAACAAAGCTGACGTTTCGGGCAACGACCTGCTCGAGTACTGGGAGCACGACGCCAAGACGAAGGTGATCCTGCTCTACCTGGAGTCGTTCGGGAATCCGCAACGCTTCACGCAGATCGCGCGGCGGGTGGGACGCACGAAGCCCATCGTCGCGGTGAAGAGCGGCCGCACGCGATCGGGCGCGCGTGTCGCGTCGAGCCACACAGGTTCGCTCGCGGGCTCGGACACAGCGGTGGACGCGCTCTGCCGGCAGTCGGGTGTGATCCGCACCGACACCATCGAAGAGCTGTTCGACGTGGCGATGCTGCTCGCGAGCCAGCCGCTGCCGCGCGGCGCGCGCGTGGGCATCGTCACCAACGCCGGCGGTCCGGCGATCATGGCGAGCGACGCGTGCGAGAGTCACGGACTCGAGCTGGCCACGCTCTCCGAGGCGACGCTCACCGCGCTCCGCGAGTTCCTGCCACCCGAAGCGAGCGTGCGAAACCCGGTGGACATGATCGCGTCGGCCAGGCCGGAGTCGTTCGAGAAGAGCGTACGGTTGCTGCTCACCGATCCCAACGTGGACGCGCTGCTCGCCATCTACGTGCCGCCCATCGTGACGCAGCCGTCCGAGGTGGCCGCGGCCATCCTGCGCGGCGCATCCGAAGCCGCGGCTGAGCTGGCCGGGAAGGGCGAACCGCCGAAGCCGATCCTCTCCTGCTTCATGGGCGCGCACGGTGTTCCGGAGGTGATGCGCTCGCTCCAGCGGGGGCACGTCCCCTCCTACCCGTTCCCCGAGTCCGCCGCGATGGCGCTCGCCCGCGCCGTGAGCTACTCGCGCTGGCGTTCGGGCCCGGAGGGGCACGAGGTGGATTTCCCGGACGTGAACAGCGCGTCGGCCAAGGTGATCGTGCGCCAGGCCGGCCGGCCCGCGAAGCCGGGCGAACCGGTATGGCTCTCCGCGGTGGAGGTTCGCGCCATGCTCGAGGCCGTCGGCCTGCCGAGCGCCCCCGAGGTCATGGCGCTCACCGCGGGCGAGGCCTCGGAGGCGGCGAAGCGTGTGGGATTCCCGGTGGCGGTGAAGCTTGCCTCGCGCACGCTCACGCACAAGACCGACGTGGGCGGCGTGATGCTCAATCTTCGCACGGAAGACGAGGTGCGAAAGGCGTTCGCGGAGATCGGCCGGCGTCTCGACGAGAAGGGCCTGCGGGTACAGATGGACGGCGTCACCGTGCAGCCCATGCTCGACGGCGGCGTCGAGGTGATCGTGGGCATGGCGCGCGATCCATCGTTCGGCCCGCTGCTCATGTTCGGCCTGGGCGGCGTGCACGTGGAAGTGTTGAAGGACGTTGCGTTCCGCGTCTGCCCGATCACCGACCGCGACGCGCACGACCTGATCCGCGAGGTGCGCGGGTTCCAACTCTTACAGGGCTGGCGGGGCTCGCCCCCGGCGGACACGCTGGCACTCGAGCAGCTGATCCTGCGCGTCGCGCAACTCTCCCGAGCGGTGCCAGACATCCTCGAGCTGGACTTGAACCCGGTGAAAGTTCTGCCCGGTGGACGCGGGTGCGTCATCCTGGATGCGCGCATCGGCGTCCGACCCTGACGCTCAGACCATGACCGACGCGGAGCGCGACGCGTTCGCCCGGCTGCTCGAGGTGTGCAGGAAGCTGCGCGGCCCCGACGGCTGCCCCTGGGACCGCGAGCAGACGCTCGAGAGCATGACGCCCTACCTGACCGAGGAGGCGGCCGAGTCGGTCGAGGCGATCGGCAACGGCGACGCCGCGCACGCCATCGAGGAGCTGGGCGACCTGGCGTTCCTCGTGATGTTCTGCCTCGAGCTCACTCGCGAACGCTGGGGCGTGGGGCTCGCCGAGGCGCTCGATCGCGCGTCCGACAAGTTGATCCGGCGGCATCCACACGTCTATGGGGACGCGCGCGTCGAAGGCGGCGAGGCCGCGTACCGCCAGTGGCAGGAGATCAAGAAGGCCGAGCGGAAGGACGCGGGCGCTTCGCTTCTGGGCGAACAACCCAAGGGTCTGCCGGCGCTGGTCGCGGCCTACCGGCTTCAGGAGAAAGCCGCCGCGGTGGGTTTTGACTGGCCGGACCGGAGTGGGGCGCTCGCCAAGGTGCGAGAGGAGACAGACGAGGTCGCTCGCGTCGTGGTGGGCGACACAACGCCGGCGCTCGCTCGCGAACTGGGTGACCTGCTGTTCGCCGTGGTGAACCTGTCGCGCAAGTCGGGTGTGGATCCCGAGCGCGAGTTGCGCGCCACCATGCACCGCTTCCGCGACCGGTTCCTGCACATCGAAGGGCGGCTGGCGGAGAGCGGCCGCACCCCTTCGCAATCGAACCTCGAGGAGATGGACGCGCTGTGGGAGGAGGCCAAGCGCCTGCAGCGTCCCCCCGCCCCAACCGGAGGGAAGACATGACGGATACGACCCCGGACCGCGGACGCGAGGCAGCGTTGTTCCTCCAGCTCGTCCTGGGCCTGCAGCAGGCCGCGATGGTGGCGCTCGGTAAGCTCATGAACCCCATGACGTCCAAGCTCGATCGCAACCTCGAAGCGGCGCGCAATACGATCGATACGCTCGCCGCCATCGAGGCGCGCACGCGGGGCAATCTCGAGAGCGATGAGCAGCGCGTCCTGACCCAGGTGCTGACCGACCTGCGATTGAACTATCTTGACGAAGTGAAGAAGGGCTGATTCCGCCCTCGCGGGCTGGCCTCCCGGCTTGGTATTCTCCGGGTTGCGACACCCCAACCCGCCGATCCCCGCAACGGAAGGAGCCCTCCCCGATGGGCCAGCCGCACCCCTGCCGCCTGGGCTGTAAGTCCGCCCCGGCCTTGGCACTCGCACTTGCCCTCGCCGCCCTCACGCCGTCGATCTCGGCGGCTGCCATCGTCATCAATGAGATCTTCCCCAATCCGGTTGGCTCCGAGACCGGACCTCAGGAAAAAGTCGAGATCTACAACACCGGCCCTGGCGCCGTGGACATGACCGGTTGGGCCATCGACGACGCCGCCACGATCGGCCAGGTGGCCATCCGCGCTGGCATCCCGGAGCACCTGGACGCCACCTGCTCGACCAACCCGATCATCCAGCCGGGCGAGTTCCGTGTCGTGTTCATGGGCACCGGCAGCGCCGTGCTCAACAATACCGGCGACAACGTGTACCTGGTCTCCGACAGGCTCATGAACGCCACGGTGGTGCATTTGGTCACGTACGGCCAGACCCCCGGCGAAGGCCAGTCCTGGGCCTGCGTCCCAAACGGCACGAGCAACTTCGCGTGGACCGTGACGCCAACCCTGTGCGCCTCGAACGGCGGAGCCACCGGCGACGTGACGCCGCCGGGCACCGTGAGCAACCTGCTCGCGGCCCCGGGCGCGTTTCCCGGTGAAGTGCGGCTCACGTGGACGGCGCCGGGAGACGACGGCGCCACCGGCACGGCGAGCTCGTACACCATCAAGGTGTCGCACGCCGCGATCAACTCCGGCAACTTCAATGCCGCGGCCGATCTCGACCGCTGGAGCACCGAGCCGGTGCCAAATGCGGCTGCCACGCCCGAGACGCTGTTCGTGTTCGGGCTGAACCCCGACTCCACGTGGCATTTCGCGCTCGAGACGCAGGACGAGGTGCCGAACACGAGCGCCGTGTCCAACGACGCGGGCACGTCACCGCTCGCCGGCACGCTGCTCAGTCCGAACCTCGGCTACCAGCACTACCGCGGCAATCTGCACTCGCACACGAGCTACTCGGACGGCCAGCAAACTCCGGCACAGGCCTACGCCTATGCAAGGAACACCGCGCCGACGCCACTCGATTTCCTCGCCGTCACCGAGCACAACCACAGCGGTGCCGGCATGCAGCTCGCGAATTATCCGCTGCTCAAGAGCGAGGCCGCCGCGGCGAACGATGACGGCAACTTCGTCGCGATCTACGGCCAGGAGTGGGGCATCATCTCCACCGGCGGCCATGCGAACGTGTTCGAGTCACCCACGCTGTTCGGCTGGGAGAACGGCAATTACGACGTGTTCGTGGCGCAGGGCGACTACACCGGGCTCTACTCGGCGTACGTCGCGAACCCGCCCGGCGGCGGCCTGCCGAAGGTCGTCGAGTGGTGCCATCCGGTGGGCGGCGACTTCAACGGCTACGCCGTGACGCTGGACGGCAAGGCGGTCGTGAGCCTGATGGCGATGGGCTCGGGGCCCGCGTTCTCGACGTCCACGACGGAGAGCGACGCCCCGAGCACGACCGGAAACGAGATCCTGTTCCTGGACGCGCTCCGGAAGGGCTATCGCGTCTCGCCAACCATCGACCAGGACAATCACAACGTGACCTGGGGCGCCTCCACGCAGGGCCGCACGGTCGCGCTCGCCTCCGGCAAGACGCTGGGCCAGATCATGGGCGCGCTCGCCGCGCGGCGGGCGTACGCGAGCATGGACCACAACACGCAGGTGCTCTTCAACTCCGAGGGCCACGCGATGGGTGAAGCGTGGA
>JAHFBW010000384.1:1840-2744 GCA_023249845.1 Candidatus Eiseniibacteriota bacterium | reverse complement strand
GCGAGCGCTGGGGCTTTGCCATGGTCGAGTCGCCGCGCGGGCTGCTGTCGCACTGGCTCCGACTCGGGCCCACCGGCGTGATCACCGACTGACGCGTGCGCTCGGCGTCGCACGGCTTGTGGCCGGCGCTCGCCCAGACCGTGCCGGGCAACATCGTCCCCGACTTCCCGCTCATCAACAAGAGCTTCAACCTGTGCTACGCATGCTGCGACAAGTGAGGCGATCATGTTCGAGATCCTCAGACGACCAATCGTTCGCGGCAGCCTCGCCGGCCACGTGGCGCTGCCGCTGCCCGAGGAGCTGCCGCTGGCGTCGCGCGAACGCCACGGCGACATCGAGCTGCTGGGCGGGGCGCTGCGCGAGGAAGTGCGCCGGCTGTTCCGCGGCTCGTTGAAGCTCCGCCATGTCGACGTGGGCTCATGCAACGGCTGCGAGGGCGAGCTGGCCGCGCTCATGAATCCGTTCTATGACATGCAGCGCTTCGGCGTGGACATTGTGGCCTCACCACGGCACGCCGATGGGCTGTTGGTGACCGGGCCGGTGTCCCGCCATCTTGAAGAAGCACTGGAGCTGACCGACCAGGCCACGCCGCGACCGCGGCTGGTCATCGCGATCGGGGACTGCGCGTGCGACGGCGGTTTCTGCGGCAGCTCGTTCGCGGTCGCGGGTGGCGTGGCGCGCGTGTTGGACCTGGACGTGCGCATTCCCGGCTGCCCGCCACGGCCGGCCGACATCCTCGAAGGCCTGCTCGCGGCACTCGGGCGTGCGACCGTGCGGGAGAAGGCCCGCGGCTAGTGTTCAGCGCGCGACCGGCTTGCGGGTGAGGCCCCACACGCGCTGCAGGACGAAGTCGACCAGCTCGATCATCTGCGAGCGCTGGAAGTACCATGGCGGGAAACCCGAG
>JAHFBW010000384.1:0-1830 GCA_023249845.1 Candidatus Eiseniibacteriota bacterium | reverse complement strand
GTGATAAAGGGTCATGACCGGCCAGCCGCTGCGGGCGTCCCCGCCCGACGTCTCGTAGATCGTGTCGAGCGCCGCGAACGCGTGGCCCACGCGCGGGTCCGGGTTATCGAGCTCGACGATGCCGTTCGGCTTGGTGAGATGTTCGGCGGGGTATTGCGAGAGCCAGGATATACCCGGGCGCAGCGGCGGCGGCGGGTCCGTGTCCGTGGTCTTCTCATCCAGCTCGGCGGGCAGCTGGGTGTAATCCGGAGCTCCCGGCCAGCCGCCGACTGCGCGCGCGGAGCGAACCGCGCGGAACGATTTCAGTACGGTGATCTCGCTCCGCCAGTGCGCCGAGTCGAACATCATGCGCCCCTGCGATAGTTGTCCGAGTACCGACGAGAACACGTTGCTGGCCGACCTGGGTGCGTCGTAGGCACGCAAAGACGCCAACGCTGCGCCGCCACCGGAGAGCCACAATCGCCCGCCCTGCTGAAGCCACGTAGCCAGCGGATTCGCAGTGCCCGGCGTGTTCCATGCGTGCATCTGCGGCATGGGCCGCACAGACACCTGGGCATCATCGTTGTAGAGCAACGCCGAGTTCACGTCGACCATCCACACGATGTTCCGATAGCGGTCGAGCAATTGGAGATTCAGTGCGGTCGCGGGCGTGAGGTGCGTGCACAGCGTGTCGAACGCGTAGCCGGCGAACACGCCCACCGGACTGCGCGTGCCCGCGGGATAGCACTTGTAGGTCTTGTTGCCGACCGCGTAGAGGAATGTGTCGAGCTCCGCGGCCGAGGGCCAGGTGCCGCTCGCGCTCTGGACGCAGCCGCCCGCGGCGGCGCGGTCCGGCGTGAACCAGGTGTCGTCCACGATCAGCAGGTCGTGGTCGAAGGTCGGCCGCACCACGGTGAACTGCACGACAGCAAGGCTCGTGAACCCGAGGTCGTCGTTCGCCTCAAGATAGAACAGGTGCGTCTCCGAACGTCGACCGCCGCCGGGCGAGTAACCCGGCAGCACCAACGAGGTCGTCGTGCTCTTGCGGCTCCAGTGGGCGAAATCCGTGTCCTCGTCCTTGCGGGACGTTTCGTTGTCGATGCTGCCGAGGTCCACCGCCCATCTGTAACTGCGCACAAAGCTCCCGGCGGCCGCCTTGGCGGACCAAACGAATTGTAGCGGACGGTCCGCAGCGAACTCCGCGTGGATGAAGAATGCAGGGTCGATGAAGAAACCGCCACTGGGGTACGTGAACGTAAACGTGGGGCCGGCGATGGTTATTGCCGGCCCGAGCGATGCGGTGGCATTGACATGGAACGCGAGCAGGTTGGAGTTGGCCGTGAACACCGGCGAATAGGCGCCTGCCTGGTCGATGGCCACAACCGCGAAAACGTAATTCTGCCCGGGTACCATGTTGCGTACCTCGACACCGTGCGCAGTGCCCGGCAGCGAGTCCCAGCCGGCGAACGTCGGCGCGAATTGTCGCCGCAGCGAATCGGGGTCCGCGAGAATTGCGGCGATCGGGAGGTCACCGCTCCCGCCGAACAGCTTCCACCGATACGAGTCCGGCAACAGTGTGCCCACGCCATCCGGATCGATGCCGGACCACTCCACGTGCACCGCGGAAGCAAGCTCGCGCGAGATCAACGCGCTCGGCGTGGGCGAAAGGATCTGCACGGTGGGCGCCACGGTGGTGCTGGTGAACGACGCGAACACCGCCGGCGAGCGCGCGCCGCGGTCGTCCACGCAGTACAACGCCACGGTGTGGAAGCCGCGCGCGCGTGTCGAGACGCCGGACCCCACGCTGTCGGAGCGGAACGTGAACGTGCCGCGGTTCGCCGTGGTGCCGAC
>JAHFBW010000383.1 GCA_023249845.1 Candidatus Eiseniibacteriota bacterium | reverse complement strand
CCCGACGCTCGTCTTCGCCTGGTTCACGCTCGTCCAACTGCACGCCGCCACCTCCCGCTGGTATCAGTCCGGAGTCGACCACGCGCTCGAAGCCGCCATCGAGACCAATCGCACCACGCTCACGCGCCTCGAGGCCACCGCCATGGAGCGCGCCGACGCGTGGGCCGCGACCCTGCCCGACTTCGCCGCCGACCCGCGCCAGCGCACCGACCTGCGGCGCGAGCTGCGCGAGGCCGGGCTCGATTTCGCCCAGCTTTACGAGCGTGATTCCACCGGCTGGCGCCTCGCCACCACGCTCGTGCCCTCCGGCGTGATGGCCGCCGACACCGTGGACCTGTCGTCCGAGATCCCCGCCGCCATGATCGGCGACCGGCTGGTGCGCTCGCCGAGCGGCGTGCTCGGCGCGGTGGCGCCGGTGCGCGATCGCGTGGCGCTGATCACCGGTGTGTGGCTGAACCCGAGTTACTGGGAGCAGCTCGGCCAGGTGCGCGAGGCGCGCGAGTTCTACGCGCGCGTCGGCGTGCTGGTGGACGTGGCGCGCGAGCGCGTCTGGCTCACCGTGGCGGCGCTGGCATTGGCGATCGCGCTGGGCGCGGCGCTGCTGGCGAAAGCGCTGGCCGACGGCATGCTCTTGCCGCTGTTGCGGCTCGCCACGGCGCTCGAGGGCGTGCAGGACGGGCGGAACGCGGATCGCCTGCCCGAATCCGGACCGCGCGAACTGGCCTCGCTCGCGACGTCGTTCAATGCCATGACCGCGCGACTGTCCGAGGCGCGCACCGCGCTCGCGCAGGCCGAGCGCGAGGCGGGCTGGCGCGACGTGGCGCGCCGGCTCTCGCACGAGTTGAAGAACCCGCTCACGCCGATGTCGTTGTCGCTGCACCGGCTGCAGCGCCGGGCCGAGCTGGTGCCCGAGTCCGAGCGCGAGGCGGTACGCGAGAGCATCGCGGCGTTGCTGCAGGAGGTCGAGCACCTGGCGCGGATGGCGGAGACGTTCTCGCAATACGCGCGCATGCCCGAACCGCACGAGGAGCCGCTCGACCTCTCGGAGCTTGCGCGCGCCTGCGCCGCGCTGCACGAGCCGCAAGGCTTGACGCTGCGCATCGACTGCGACTCGCCGCTGCACATCCGTGGGGACCGGTTGCTGTTGTCGCGGGCGCTGCATAACCTGCTCGTGAATGCGATCGAGGCGAGCCCGGCGGGCGGCGTGGTGGAACTGCAGTCGGGCCGCGAAGGCGCACAAGCCTGGGTCGAGGTGCGCGACCGCGGCACGGGGCTCGATCCCCAGCTCGCCGAGCGCGTGTTCGAACCCTACGTGAGCAACAAGAATCGTGGCAGCGGACTCGGCCTGTCGCTCGTGCGCGACATCGCCACGCAACACCGAGGCAGCGTGACGCTGGTGAACCGGGACGGTGGCGGCGCAAGCGCGCGACTGGCACTGCCCCTGGCCTGAAGGAGCCCGGATGCCGCAGCAAGAGCACTTTGCCGTACTCACCGTGGACGATGACCCCGCCATCCGCCGCACGCTGCGCGCGGTGCTGGAGGACGAAGGCCACGAGACTGGCGAGGCCAGCAATGCGAACGAGGCCTACGCGGCACTCGAGAAACGCCGCTGGGACGCCGTGCTGCTGGACCTGACCATGCCCGGCGAGCACGGCCTCGACGCGCTGCTCCGGATTCGCGAGCAGGCGCCCGACACGGCGGTCATCATCGTGTCCGGCGAGAGCACGCTCGAGAACGCGGTCAAAGCCGGCCAGCGCGGAGCGTTCGACTTCGTCGCCAAGCCCATCCGCGACCCCGAGCACCTGCTCGGAGTGGTGCGCGAGGCCGTGAAGCTGACGCGACTGCGCCGCGGCGTCGGCGAGGTGGCGGCGGCTGCCGCAACCGCCGGCGCCGGAGGCGCCGAGGGCTCCGAGGCCGCCGCCGCCGCCTCGCTCGGCATCATCGGCCAGTGCCCCGCCGTGGACCGGCTGCGCGAGCAGATCCGCCGCGTGGCCCCTTCGAACGGCCGCGTGCTCATCACCGGCGAGAACGGCGCCGGCAAGGAGCTGGCGGCGCTGGCCATCCATGGGCTGTCCAAGCGCGCCGCGGGCCCGTTCGTGAAACTCAACTGCGCCGCGATCCCCAAGGACCTGCTCGAGAGCGAGTTGTTCGGCTACGAGAAGGGCGCGTTCACCGGCGCCGTGACCACCAAGAAGGGCCGGCTCGAACTCGCCGACGGCGGCACGCTGTTCCTGGACGAGGTCGGAGACCTGGCGCTCGATGCGCAGGCAAAGCTGCTGCGTGCGATCGAGACCGGTGAGATCGAGCGCGTCGGCGGCACGCGCACGTCCAAGGTCGACGTCCGGCTGGTGGCGGCGACGAACAAGGATCTGGCGGCGGCGGTGAAGGCCGGCGACTTCCGCGAGGACCTCTACTTCCGCCTCAACGTGATCCCGATCTTCGTGCCGCCGCTGCGCGAGCGGAAGAGCGACGTGGGACGGCTGGCGAGCTACTTCCTGGCGCGCTTCTGCGCAGCCGAGGGGCGCGCGCCGATGTCGCTGTCGGAGGACGCTCGCGAGCTGCTCGAGGAGTACCACTGGCCCGGCAACGTGCGCGAGATGCGAAACCTCATGGAGCGCGCCGTGGTGCTGGTGAGCGGCGAGAGCATCACGGCCGCGGACCTGAACGCGTGGCTCGAAACCCCGCCCGAGGAAGGTGAGGACGCGGGCTTGAAGGGCAAGGTGGCGCGCAGCGAGATCGACTCCATCC
>JAHFBW010000382.1 GCA_023249845.1 Candidatus Eiseniibacteriota bacterium | reverse complement strand
GACCCACGGCCGTGGCGTGTAGCCACGGGGCGCCGCCCACGTTCACGGCGAGTCCGACGCCAGCGATCCAACGGAACCGACCGATCTCCACCTGGTCCAACGGCTGGGTGGAGAGATAGAGCCGCACGCCGTCGGCGAATACCTGGTTGGGTTCCCAGTTCACGCCCGCGGCCAGCCAGGCGTCGCCGGACACGTTCGACCACAGCCCGGGAGAAGCGAAGTCGTCGGCGCCGTCCAGGATGACGGGCCCCTCCGCGCGGATCAGGATGGGCCGGCTCGCCGAGCCAGAGGCGGGCACCACGACGCGCTCGCGGTAGGTCCCCGCGCGCACCAGGATGTGCACGCCGGAATCGGCGTGTGCGGCGAGCGCCGAGGATATGGTGAGGTACGGCGCCTGGAGCGTGCCGGGACCGGTCAGCGACGCGTTCGGATTGCCGTTGTCCACGAAGTAGACCTCGGCCGCGCGCGCGGGACGGAGGCTCATCACGACGAGTAACAGCGCCGACAACAGGATTGCGGGCGGTGGCGCGGCTCGCCGACGACCGTGCGGCCGGCAGCGACGGTGAGCGAGAAGAACATCGGGTGTGTGCGAATGCGACATCGGTTCCCCCGGGGAGATGAGAGAGAGAGAGGGAGAGAGAACTGGGTCAGGCGGGCTTCGGGGATTGCTGTAGCTGCGGGTCGGCGTCGTCACCCGGTGGGGCCGGGTCATGTGCCGTGCGCTCCCCTTTCCGTTCGGGGGGCGCGCACCCATGCTTCGTCGGGCGTCAGACCATCCGGCCTTCCTTCTCGCCGGTGGTCCGGGCTATGGTGAGGTGACCATGATGCAGGGTGCGCATCACGAACTCTCGAATCGCATACGTCGCACGCGGCGTGCCATGGCGGCTGCCGGGATCACCAGTCTCTGCCTTGGGGCGATGGGATTGGCGTGTGCGGCCGCTGCACCCGGCACGAATGATGCGTTCCGCAATCGCACGCGGGTCGTGACCATTCCCGAGGTGCCTCGGCCGGCGTATCTCAAGCCCACGGCCGACTCCGTGTTCCGTACTCGTCTCATCCGCGTGAGCGGCGAGCCCGGGATGCCGGCCACGCCGGTCGCCACCGTGTGGGGCACCGACGTGCGCCACAAGTACTCGCGGCTCCAGCCGTGGAACGCCACCGGCAGGCTCATCACCATCGAGAACCGCCAGGGCGGCGCCAGGCGCTCGCCGCTGTTGCTGGACGGGGAGACGTACAAACCCGTCTCCACGCCCTGTGACTCGTTCGACAACTGGGATTACCGCTGGCATCCGAGCCCGGCGCACGCGAACGAGCAGATCGCGGTGAACAAGGCGGGCACCGAACTCATGTGGTTCGACGTGGCCCGCTGCGTCAAGACGCGCAGCTGGCCGCTGCCGTTCAGGTCGGACTATGGCATCGGCAGCGGCGAGGGCAACACGTCCGCGGACGGCCGTTTCGTGGTCATCGCCGACGTCGAGCACATGGTGGTCGTGGACATGGATCCCCGCTCGCCCAACTCGCCGAGTTACCCCTTCCGCCGCATCGGGCCCGTCTACTCGTTCCCGCCCTGCAGCTTGCGGGTACAGGCCCCGACGTTCTGTCCGCCAGGCAACATCAGCATCTCGCCCTCGGGCCGCTACATCGACGTCAAGTACGGGAGCGGCGGCGTGGACTGCGACACGCTGTGCGACCTGCACCGCATCTACGAGGTGGACTCGGCGCTGGTCATCCGGCCGCACGTCATGGCGGGTACGTCGCTGCGCTGCGGCTCGTTCGCCAATCGCCCCAACGGCTGGGTGTTCCCGCTCAAGCACGCCGACCTCGCCGTGGACCCGTTCGACGGCAACGAGGACGTGCTAGTGGGTGGCCGCGCCTGCCCGGGCTCGCATCTGGGTCGCGTACTCAAGGTGCGGCTCCGGGACGGCCTGGTCACGGAGCTCACCGACGGCGCCAACGAGGCCGGATTCATGCACGCTTCGGCACGAGCCACCGCCCGCCCGGGCTGGATCTACGTCACCTACGCCACCGGCGCGCCCCAGTTCGGGCGGCGTTTCGCCGGCGAGATCGTGGCACTCAAGATGGACGGCAGCGGCGAGGTGGAACGCTTCGGGCATTACCACAGCACCGGCAAGCCCTACCGCGCCGAAGCGCACGGCGTGCCCTCGCCCGACGGGCGTCGCGTCATGTTCGCGAGCGATTGGGCCGACGCGTGCGGCCAGGGCTGCGGCACTCCCGGCGTGCTCGGCTGCTACGTGTTCGACGCGCGCGAGCGCATGGCCGCTCCGTCGCGTCCCGCCGGCCGCAAGCGGCGCTAGCCGGGATTATTCATGAGCCCCGTGGCCTGCGCGGGCCGGCCCGCATCGCGCAGGGCCCCCACCCCCCCACGGGGCGGAGGCCTGCGCGCTGCGAGTGAACCACTCCTAGAGGAGCGCACCTCAGCGTGCGAAGACGAGCTTGCCGACCGCGGTCCGCTCCGTTGCCTGAACTCGGAAGAAGTACATGCCGGACTCCAGTCGATCGCCGCGATCGCTCCTGCCATCCACTGAGATTCGGTGCATGCCGGGCGCCACGTTGGTGTCGTTCACGAGGCTTCGCACCAGTCGCCCGGATGCGTCGAACAGTTCCGCGCGTACGGCGCCCGGCCGCGTGGTGACGAAGATCAAGTTGGCGTCCGCGCGCACGACAGACGGCGTCACCCACGCCCCGAACTGCAGCGCGGGCCCCGTCGTGAGCGAGTATTCCGCGCCCCCGGT
>JAHFBW010000381.1 GCA_023249845.1 Candidatus Eiseniibacteriota bacterium | reverse complement strand
GGAGGACGCGTGGACCGAGATCGCCGCCGCGCGCCGCGGCGCGGACTTCATGGGCTCGATCGCCGCCACGGGCGAGAGTGCGCGCTACGCCAGCACGCTGGTCGTGGACTGCACGCCGCCGGAACCGCTCCAACGCTCGATGGAAAAGTTGAAGAACCAGCTCGCCGAGCTGGCCGCGAACGGCGTGGCGCCGATCGTGCTTTGCGATAACCAGGGCCAGCGCGACCGCCTGCACGAGCTCCTCGGGGATGCCGGCGCAACGCTGGGTGTGGGCGTGGTCTCCGCGGGCTTCACGTGGAAGGACGCGGGCCTGGCGCTGCTCACCGACCACGAGATTTTTTCGCGTTACCGGCGCCGCCGGCGACGGTCGCGGAGAACCGGCGGCCTCACCGCGGCGGAGCTGTCGGCGTTGAAGCCCGGCGACTACGTCGTGCACGAGGACCACGGCGTCGGCATCTACAAGGGCATGAAGCGGCTCACGCTCTCAGCCCAGGAGACCGACTGCCTCGAGCTGGGTTACGCGGGCAAGGACGTCCTGTACGTGCCCGTGCACCAACTGGCGCTGGTGTCGCGCTATGCCGCCGGCGATGGCGCGCGGCCGGGCATTCACGCCCTGGGCAGTGCGCAATGGGCCAAGACGAAAGCCCGCGCCAAGCGCGCCATCCAGGAGATGACCGACGCGCTGCTCAAGGCGTACGCCGCGCGGCGCGCGCTGCCCGGCTATGCGTTCGGGCCCGACAGCGTCTGGCAGCGCGAACTCGCGGCCTCGTTCCCCTACGACGAAACGCCCGACCAGCGGCAGGCCATCGAGGATGTGCGCGGCGACATGGAGACGGCCTCGCCCATGGACCGCCTGATCTGCGGCGACGTGGGCTATGGCAAGACCGAGGTGGCGATTCGCGCCGCGTTCAAGGCGGTGCAGGACGGCAAGCAGGTGGCGGTGCTGGTGCCCACCACCATCCTTGCACAGCAACATGGTCACACGTTCCGCGAGCGGCTCGCCGATTTTCCGGTGAAGATCGAGGTACTGTCGCGGTTTCGGAGCGCCAAGGAGCAGAAGGGGGTCGTGGCGCGCCTGGCGAAGCGCGATGTCGACATCATCATCGGCACGCACCGGCTGCTTTCGAAGGACGTGAAGTTCGCGGAGCTTGGGCTCGTGGTGATCGACGAGGAACACCGCTTCGGCGTGGCGCAGAAGGAGAAGATCCGCCAGCTCACGCGCACGGTGGACGTGCTGGCACTCACCGCCACGCCGATCCCGCGCACGTTGAACCTGTCGCTGGCGGGAGCGCGCGACATGAGCGTCATCGAGACACCGCCGGCGAACCGGCTGCCTGTCCACACGGACGTGCTGGAGTACGACCCCGAGGTGGTTACCGACGCCATCCTGCGCGAGGTCGACCGCGGCGGACAGGTGTTCTACGTGCACAACCGCGTCGAGACGATTTACAACACGGCGGCACAGCTGCAGCAGCTTGTGCCCCAGGTTCGCGTGGTGGTGGGGCACGGGCAGATGCACGAGCACGAAATGGAACGCGTCATGCTCGACTTCACCGAGGGCCGCGCTGACGTGCTGGTGGCCACCATGATCATCGAGTCGGGCATCGACATCCCGACCGTCAACACGCTGATCGTGGACCGCGCCGACACGCTCGGGCTGGCGCAGCTCTACCAGCTCCGCGGCCGCGTCGGCCGCAGTTCGCACCGCGCCTACGCCTATCTCATGGTCCCGAGCCGTCGCGTCCTCACCGAGGAGGCCGAGAAGCGGCTGCGCGTGATCGAGGAGTTCGACGAACTCGGCGTCGGCTTCAAGGTGGCGCTCAAGGACATGGAGATCCGCGGCGCCGGCAACATGCTCGGCCCGGAGCAGCACGGGCATATCGTCGGGCTGGGCTTCGATCTGTACGTGAAGCTGCTCGAGGAAGCGGTCTCGCATCTGCGCGGCGAGGTCGAGGAGCTGGCGCCCGAGCCACGGCTGCTCACCGACTGGAGCGCGTTCCTGCCCGAGGAATACGTGCCCGACGAGCACGAGAAGCTGGCGCTGTATCGACGGCTCGCCGAGGCCCACACGCCGGAAGCCATCGACGATTTCACGCTCGAGCTGCGCGACCGCTTCGGCGCCATGCCTGCGCCCGCCGTGGCGCTCGTCGAGCTCCGCCGCATCCGCGTGCTCGGCCGGGGAACCGCCGGAGGCGGTTCGGCTCCCGTGGAGACGCTCAAGGTGTTCCAGGCCGTGGCCGAGGTGACGCTGCGGCGGCCGCTGCGGCCCGACGAGATCAAGGCACTTGTCACCGGGCTCGACTTCCAGGCCGAGTTCTTCAGCGGCCGCGAGTTCGGCCTGCGTGTGCGCGGCGAGGGCATCCTGCTGCTGCATCGGCTGCGCGCGGCGCTGACGGCGCTCGCGGGAGCAAGCCGGGGGGAGAAGCCGGCGGCGTTTACCAGCAGGTGACGCGCGTTCAGCCCCGCTGATGTTTGCGCAGTGCGAAATACAACACGCCTGCGAATTTACATGCCACGCAATGCACGAGCGCATTATTTGCTTCCACTCTAGAGAGAGATTCCCCATGCTGTGTTCAACTCTCTCCAACGAAGCGTGGGCGGGTTTGCCCTCCCCAAACCCCTCCCACGGACCGTGCTTCGCAATATTGGTGCTGCCCCTGCACCGCTCTCCTGTATTCACGGGCGCCTTGCGCTTCCCCGTGTCCGAGGTGGTCCCCCATGGCCCCCACGTACTATTCGACCAGCCGAGCCTTGCTCTGCCTG
>JAHFBW010000380.1 GCA_023249845.1 Candidatus Eiseniibacteriota bacterium | reverse complement strand
TGGTCGAGTACCCACGGGCCCCGGGCGAGACAAGGAGGGCCGTTCGTGAACAAGCTTGGCTGGCGCCTCGTGACGGGCATCGCTGCGATCGTCCTCACGGTGTTCCTGGTGCTGCCTCTACTGGCGCTCTTCCTCCGTGTCTCCCCCTTCGTGCTGCTCTCGCGCCTGGGCGAGCCGATGGTGCTTGACGCCCTGCGGCTGAGCCTCCTCACAAGCGCTGCTGCCACACTGGTCGTGGTCGTGCTGGGACTGCCCATGGCGTACGTGCTCGCGACCCGTGACTTTCCGGGCAAACGCGTCATCGAGGTCCTCGTGGACCTCCCCATGGTGCTCCCCCCCACCGTGGCGGGCTTCGCGCTGCTCATGGCGTTCGGGCGGACGGGGCTGGCGGGGCGTTCGTTCGAGGCATTCGGCATCTCGCTGCCGTTCACCACGGCCGGCGTCGTGGTGGCGCAGGTCTTCATGGCCGTGCCGTTCTTCGTGGGCCCCGCGCGCGCGGGTATCGCCGGCGTGGACCGGCGGCTCGTGGACGCCGCGGCGACGCTTCGCGCCTCGGAGGCGTTCACATTCTTCCGCGTCCTGTTGCCACTCGCGAGCCCCGCGATCTCGGCAGGGATCGCGATGAGCGGCGCACGCGCGCTCGGAGAGTTCGGCGCCACCATCACGTTCGCCGGCAACCTGCCGGGGACCACTCAGACCATGCCGCTCGCGGTCTATCTGGCGCTCCAGACGGACCTGGATGCCGCGGTGGTGATGTCGGTGTTACTGCTCGCGATGGCGTTCGGACTGCTCTTGGGGCTTCGCTCCGCCCCAGTCGGCTGGTTCTGGGGGCGACATGCTCGACGCGCGACTCGCTAGCCGGCTCGGCGCGTTCAGCCTCGACGTCGAACTGCACGTCCCGGACCGCACCGTCATGGTGCTCGTCGGTGAGAGCGGCTCGGGGAAGTCCACCGTGCTTCGGCTGCTCGCGGGGCTCCTGGCGCCGGAGCGAGGCCGGCTCGTCGTGGACGGTGGAACCTGGTTCGACGCCGAGCAACGCGAATCCTTACCCGCGAACGCTCGTGCGGTGGGTCACGTCGCGCAGGATCACGCCCTGTTCCCGCACCTCTCGGTGGCACAGAACGTGGCGTTCGGCCTCGAGGCGCAGCGCCTGCCGGGCGCGGAGGTGAAGCGGCGGACGGCATCGGCGCTCGAACGGCTCGGCGTCCTTGCGCTGGCCGCGAGGCGACCGGACGGACTCTCGGGTGGCCAACAGCAGCGCGTGGCGATCGCGCGCGCCATCGTCCTCGAGCCGAGCCTCCTGCTGCTCGACGAGCCGCTCTCGGCTCTCGACGCGCAGTCGCGGCGCGTCATCCGGGGCGAGCTCAGACGGCTGCTCGCGACCCTTCCCTGCACGACGGTATACGTGACGCACAGTCCCTCCGAGGCGCTGGCGATGGGAGAGCGCATCACCGTGCTCGAGGCGGGCCGCGTGACGCAGACGGGCGCGCGCGAGGAGCTCATGCGGCATCCGCGCTCAGCCTACGTTGCGGAGTTTCTCGGCGTGAACCTGTTTCGCGGAACGCTCGTCTCCGCGTCTGCGACGGGAGCGAACGAGGGTGGCGCCGTTCGCAGCACGTCGACGCCGCCGGGGCCGTCGCGGATCGCGCTTCCGGAGGGCGAGCTCGTGCTGGCCGCCACCGGGACGGATGGCGACACGAGCGCCATCGTGAACCCGCGCGAGATCACGCTCACGCTCGAACGGCCCTCGGGTACAGCACGCAACGTGTTCGCGGGCGTCATCGAGGAGCTGGCGCCGGAGCCGCCGTCCGGCGAACGCGTTCGAGTCTCGGTGGCGTCTGTCCCTCCGCTCATCGCCGAGGTGACGCGTCAGGCGGTGGACGAACTCCACCTCGCGCCGGGAACCCGGGTCTACGCGTCGTTCAAGGCGTCCGGGGTCTTGCTGCCGCGCTAGCCGGGCCAGTGCTATGTTGGGCTCATGGATGAGGCTCCCTGCAACGGAATCCCGAGAGTGGCCTCGCTCGACGACCTGGTCGAGCGTGACAAGGACCACGATTGCGCAGGCTTCGGCCCGCACCACATCTGCGTGCGCGTCGTCGCGGTGGCAGACCTTCCGAGCCGATTCGGGCAGTTCCGCATCGTCGCGTTCTGGAACAACCGGGACGGCAAGGAGCACGTCGCGCTCGTCCACGGCGACGTGATCGGCGCCCTGGACCTGCCGGTCCGGCTCCACTCCGAGTGCCTGACCGGAGATGCGCTGGGCTCGCTGCGCTGCGACTGCCGTGACCAGCTCGAGGTGTCCATGAGGAAGCTCGGGGCCATGGAGCGCGCGGCCATCCTCTACATGCGCCAGGAGGGCCGCGGCATCGGACTCGTCAACAAGGTCCGGGCGTACGCGCTGCAGGACCGCGGCCTGGACACGGTGGACGCCAACCTGGCGCTGGGCTTCCGTGACGACGAGCGCGACTACGCCGTCGCCGCGCACATGCTCGCCAGCTTGAACGTCGGCTCGATCCAGCTCATGACGAACAACCCGAACAAGATCGGGCAGCTCAGCCAGCTCGGCGTCAAGGTCTCGGGCCGCATTCCGCACGTGATGCCCGCCACCGAGTACAACCGTGCCTATCTTGAGACCAAGGCCACGCGCTCGGGACACCAGATGAAGCCGGAAGGCAGGTCGCACCTGCCCGAGCAGGACGACCCGGTCATCCTCGAGGGCTGAGCGACCCGCATCCGCGGGTCAGCAGTCCGAGCGCTTTTGCACAGGCCTCACG
>JAHFBW010000094.1 GCA_023249845.1 Candidatus Eiseniibacteriota bacterium | reverse complement strand
GCGGAAGCAGGGCGCGCTGCCGGAACAGATCGCAGTGAAATGTGAACAGCAGCGCACCCGACGGGCGCACCCAGTTCCAGCTGAACTCGCCCAGCGGATTCGGGCAGTGCAGGTGCCAGAGGTCGGCGCGCTCCGCGGCCAGCGCGTCGGGGAATCCCGGGCAGATCGGCGAGGACAGCACGCGCGCGCGCTCAGCCACGCGCACCACGCGAACGCCGTCGATCCGCTCGGTGCGGTCGAGGTTCTCACCGCTCGCCGAGACCAGAACCGTGACCTCGTGCCCAGCCGCCGCCTGCCATCGCGCCATGCGCTCGATGGTCTGCTCGATGCCGCCGCGCACCGGCGGGTGATAGTCCTTGTAGACGTGGACGATCTTCACGCGTGTACTCCGGCGAGCAGGTCCTGGAGCAGCGCCTCCACGAGTTCCGCGGCGCGGGTGAACCGGAACCTGGCGATCAGGGCGCGGCCGGCCTCACCCATGCGCGTGCGCGCGGCGGGATCGGCGGCGAGCTCGTGTATGGCCGCGGCCCACGCGCTCGGAATTCCCGCCGGGACGAATCTCGCCACGCCGTCACCCGTCTCGCGCAATGCCGGGATGTCGGAGGCCACGACCGCCACACCACGTGCCGCACCCTCGAGGAGCGGCAGGCCGAAGCCTTCGTAGCGCGACGGCACGAGCACCAGCGTGGCCTGGCGGTAGAGCCATTCGAGCTCGCCCGGGCTGACCTGCCCGAGCGCGTGAACACCAGGCCGGTCGCGCGCGAGCTCCGCGAGCGAGGCGCGACCGCTCGCCTGCGCGCCGGCCCCCACCAGCGCCAGGGGTGGGCTGGCTCCGAGCTCGCGCCACGCTTCCGCGAGCGTGTCGAGCCCCTTGTGCGGTCGGTTCGCGGCCACGACCAGCGCGAACGGTCCCTCGGGGGCGCCGGCGGGACGCACGGGCGTGCCGCCGAAGCTCAACACGCCGTTTGGAACGACGTGGAGCCGCTCGGCGGGGATGGCTGTGTGGCGCAGGATCTCGTCACGACTGAACCGGCTCACCGTGAGCACCGCCGCGGCACGACTCGCACGCCGCATCGCCCAGCGGAACGCCCACCGGCGCGACCAGCTCGTGATGCCGGGGAACGCAAGCGGGAGCACGTCGTGGACGGTGAGCACGCACGGCACGGGCGTGCCCTCGGGGCGAAGCCAGAACGGGCTCACGAAAACGTCCACCGGGAGCCGCGAGAGCACCCGCCCGGTGGCGGCGGCGGTGCCGATGGCCATGGCGGGCACGTTCACGTCCAGCCAGCGCGCACGCGCGTGGCGGCGGAGCGGCTCGAGGTCGAAACGCGTGTTGCGTTCGCGAGCATCCCAGAGGAAGGTGATCGTCTCGAACCCGGGCCGCTCGAGCAGCGCCTCGGCGAGGCCTCGGGCGTGGGTTCCGATCCCCGGGAAGTGATCGGTCGCGTAGCGCAGGTCGTAGGCGAGCTTCACTCGCGCGAAGGCTCCTTCACAGCAGTTGGGCGCGCCACAGGACCCGCCGATCGGCGGGTCGGGGCCGACGCGTGACGCGGCGGCCGAAACGACGGTGAACCGGGGCCGTCAGTCTAGGCTGTGTCCGGGAATTCCGCACGCACGGAGTTCTCAGACCCAGCCTGGTGAACGCTGCCCGCGAGTGTCCAGGCGGCCCAGCAGTGCGGGGGCTGTGCGGCTGCCCTAGACTCACTGGCCATGTCCTCGCCAGCGCCTTCTCGCACAGTCCGTTCGCGCGCCGGGTTCGCCGCCGTCGCGATCGCCGTTTCGGCTACTTCGCTGGCGTGCTTGCCGTTCGCGCCGGGCCTCCTGGGGCTCGGCGGTCTGCTTCTCGCCCTGGGCGCGGCGGCGGCCGTCGGCGCCGGTTTGCTCGCGCTCTGGCCTCAAGCGCTCGCCGCGATCGTGCCGGCGCTCATCCCCTCTCCCATGATCCTGCTCACATTCGCCTGGGAACTCGCGCTCTACCTGGTCGCCGTGCTCCTCCTCCTGCACGGCTGGCGGACGCGCGCGGCCTGGCTCTACCGGCTGGGGAACGTTGAGACGGCCGTCTTCGTCTTCACACTGTGGGCCCTGTTCTCGGGTTTCTGGAGCGAGGACCTGCGCTGGTTCGCGATCGGCGCCAGGCGACTGCTCATGGGGCTCGTGGCGCTGTGGGTGGCCACTCGTCTGCCGCACGTCGCCGCGAGGCGCTGGTTCGACGTCGGCATCCTCGTCGGCGCGAGTGCGCTGGCGCTCGCGGCCGTGTTCCGCAGTCTCACGATCGGACTGTCATCGGAGATGGCGGTGTTGCATCGACCGGAGGTCACGAACTTGGGCTGGGGCACGGCCAACTACGTGGCGGGACTCCTCCTCATTCTCGCGCCGAGCGTTCTGCAGATCGCGCTGCGCGGAGCGCCCGGCGGGCGCGTGATGGCCTGGGGCGCGTTCGCGCTCGTCTCGGCCGTGCAGTTGATCGTGGCGTCGCGCGCGGCGCTCATCCTGTTCGTCGTGGGCGCGCTGGTGCAGCTCCTGCGCTTCGTGCGCGGGTCGCGGACCTGGATGGTACTGGCTTACGTCGCCACGGTCGCAGCCATGATGGTGAGCCCGCTCGGCGTCGTGTTCATGTCGCGGCTCGTGAGCCTGCGCGACCTGGGCAGCATGACCATCCGCATCTGGTACTTCCGCGAAGCCTGGAATCGGCTGCTCGAACACCTGCCGTGGGGGCTTGGGCTGTGGCAGGGCTACGGCCACGCGGACCGGCTCCAGGGCATCGACCCGCACAACTATTGGCTGCTACTCGGAGGTGACCTCGGACTGCCCGGCCTGTTGCTGTGGGCCGTCGTGCTCGTCGTGATCGTGCGCCGCACGCGGGAGCTGCGCGTGGACGAGCCCGGCCGCGAACAGGCCTACACGCTCACGCTCACGCTCGTGCTCGCCAACTTGCACACGCTCGTCGAGCCCACATTCCAGGGGGCCCACTACCAGATGCTGTTCTACTGGGTGGTGTGCGGCGGGCTGGCCTACAGCACCCTCCGTGTCGCCACCACCTCGTCGGCGAAGCCCAACAGGTCCCAGAACACGCCGCCCGGCACGTAGCCGTGACGCTGCTTCGCGCGGAGCGCATGGATGGGCAGCAGGAGGATTCCGCGCAGGTCCCGGCGCGTGTGCGCCTTCTCGATGCGGAGTCCGCAGTCTCGCAGGATGCCCGCGACCTCGCGCGCGTCGAACACGCGGACGTGAGTCGCGTCGTCGTGGAAGTTCAGCGTGCCCTTCTTGGACGGCATTCGCAGGCTCTGGGGCCCCGGGAACTCGACGACCATCATGCCGCCCGGAGCCAGCTTCGGCACCAGGGCACGTAACACCTGGTCGCCGTTCGCGAGATGCTCGATAACGTGCGCAAGCAGGATCACATCGTAGCTCGCGTCGGGGATGCCTCCGAACTCGAGCTGCGTCAGGTCGAGCTCGAAGAACTCGTCCATCGCCGCGAAGTCCTGCGCATCATTGTGGTAGTTCCGGTCGCGGTCGACGCCGGCGTAGTGGCAGTCAGGGAACCAGCGCCGGGCGACCGACGCCGAGTGGTTCCCCGCGCCGACGTCGAGTAGTCGGAATGGCCGCCGGCCGTGACGCCGGTGGATCTCGCGGAACCGGTAGGGGCGCCGCAGGGGATCGAGCATGCTCATGGACGAGTTCCGCGGGCGAGCAACTCTCGGTAGAGCGCGAACAGCCGGCCGGCCCAGCGGGGGAACGTGTAGTCCCGAGCCCGGACGGGCCCCCCTGTCGCGACCGCCGCGCGGTGATCGGGCTCGCGCCACAGCCGCACCATGGCGTCTGCCAGCGCCACGGCGTCCGTCGCCGGTACGGTGACGCAGTCGCGCTGCCCGAGCTCCACGAGGACGGGGTGGTCACTGATCACGCAAGCCGCGCCGCACGCCATCGACTCGAGCAGTGGCATGCCGAACCCCTCTGCCAGAGACGGGAACGCGCTGCATGTGCAGGCTCCATAGAGCGCCGCCAGGTCGTGGTCGTCGGCATCGCGCACGCGCACGATCCGCGACTTCACTGGCGAGGCTGCGAGGCGATCCGCGATGGGCCCGAACTTCCAGCCGTCCTGGCCGACCAGCACGAGAGGCCCTGGAAACCCGTCGCGACACAGGCGCTCGAATGCCGCGACCAGCGTGATGTGGTTCTTGCGCGGCTCGAGCGTGCCGACGTGCAGCACGAACGGCCCCTCGATGCGAAAGCGCCGGGCCACGTGCTCCACGGAGGTCTCGTGCGGCAAGGGTGTGAATGCGTGGCCGAGCGGCGGCGGGATCACGATCGTGCGCGACTCAGGCACCCCGAACTCGCGCATCACCTGCCGGCGCACGTGCTCGGAATGCGAGAGCACCATGTCCGCGGCGCGCGCGGCGCGCGGCGCGGCGACCGCGAACAGGGTGCGCGTTCGCCACGTGTGCCACTCGGGATGCTCGAGACAGGTGAGATCGTGGATGTGGTTCAAGAGCCGCGCATGTCGGAACGTCGGGCCGTATCCGAGCGGCGAATGGACGAGCGCAGGTCCCTGGTAAAGCCCGTCGAACGGCACGCCGGCTGTGGTCCCGATCATCCAGGCGAGTGCGAGCTGCCGCCAGGTGAACGGGAGCGACACCATCTCGTCCGCGCGCAGGCGCTCGCCGGCCACGGCGCGCAGGTTGCGCGTGACCAGGAATCTCGCCCGCGGCGCGGCCTCGAGCGTGCGCAACGCATGCGCGAGATCCCGCACGTAGCGTCCGATGCCGCCGCCCGGCACGAGTCCCGCGGAAATGTCCACCAGCACGAATCCGCCGGCGTCATCTCCCAGCATCATTCGGTGCCTGAGGGCGCGCGGTCCTTCCCCACGACCCAAGCGGCCGCGCCCAGCAGCGCGAGGCAGCCGGCCGCCGCGGACAGGATGCCCTTGCGAGGCCAGGAATGCCGCTCGGGCGGCACGGCTCGGTCGAGCAACTGGACGGTGGGCGTGTTCATGGTCTCGCGGATCCGCGCCTGCTCCAGCTCGGAGGTGAGCAGCAGGTAGAGCTGCTCGTACACCTTCTGGTCGCGGATCAGGCGCAGGAGATCGCCCTGCAGTTCCGGGATCGAGGCCAGCCGCCGATCGAGCTGCGCCAGCTCCTCCCTCGTCTGCCGCACCTGGTCGGTTTCCTCGCTCAGATAGCCGCGCAGGATGCCGAGACGCACCTGGAGCATGAGCCGCCGCGACATGACGTCGGCCGCCGCTTGGACGTCGGCGCTGCCCGACGCCGCGGGCGCCACCGTGCGATGCGACTCCTGGTAACGCCGCAGCGCCTCCTCGCTGCTCCGCAGCAGCGAGTCTGTCTCCTGGAGCCGCGCCTGCAGAAAGACGCGCGTGCGGTGCGCGGTCGTGTTGCGCTTCTCGACGTTGAATCGGTCGAGCGCTTCCAGGTAGCCGTTTGCGAGCGCGGCGGCGCGCCTGGGATCCCGGTCATCCACGCTCACCTTGAGCGTGCCGTCCGGATTGAGCTTGATGCGGGTGTGGAGCGTGAGCGCCTTGAGCGTCAGCTCGAGACTCTTCTTGCGGTAGACCCGGCGCAGGTCGTACTGGCGGACGAGCTCCTCCTGCACGGTTCGGCTCGAGAGGATGGCCTTGAACACGTCCGCCGGGGTGAAATAGTCCTGAAGGATCCCGAACGCCGGGAACTTGGAGAGTGCCCGCTGGGCGAGGCTCATGTTGGAGAGCAGGTCGCTCTCTTCGGGCGGCAGGATCACGGCCGTCGCGGTGTAGGACTTGGGCAGCACGAAAGTGACACCGAGCGTGAGCGTGATCGCGGCGACCGACGTGCCGAGCACGAAGCGCCAGCGTTTTCGGACGGCTCGCATCATGCCGCGCAGGTCGACCGGCTCCGGCGCCGTCATCGAACACTCCGAATGGCAATCACGATCGTGGCGATCTGGGCGAGACCTCCAAGCACGGCCCCGATGCGGCTCCACTGCGACTCCTGTGGGCGCATCGGGACCCAGATGAAGTCACCCGGATGCGGCTCTCCAGCGCTGCGCGCCAGCACCGTGTGCGACGAACCCGAGCGCGTCACCTGCGCGTGCCCATGCCAGGCCAAGGCCGTGGTGCCGCCCGCCTGCCGGATGTAGTCACTCACCGAGAGACCCGGCGCGTACATTACCAAGCCGGGTCTGGTCACCTGCCCCTCGACGCGCAGCGAGCGGACCAGCCGAGGGATCGTGACGACGTCGCCGTCGCGCAGCAGTGCATCGGCTGTGCGCGGCGAACGCGCGTCCCGGCTCCAGTCCACGCGCACGATCTCGTTCCGGCTTGCCCACTGCGCCCGCTTCACCTCGAACTCCGAGAGCGTGAGCTCCCGCTGCACGGCCTGCGACCGGCGTTCGAGCTCCGCTTCGTCCGGAGCGGGACCGGTCGCGTGACGCCGCAGCAGGATCCCGGTGGAGTCCGCGGACGGCAGCAGTCCCCCGGCCGCGGCGAGGATCTCGCTCAAGTGCGTCCCCGACGATGACACGGGATAGCCGCCCGGTCGTGCGACATCGCCTTCGACGAGCACCTCGCCCGTCTCGCGATACCCGGGCCGTGCGCGCACGAACACCGCGTCCCCGTGCGCCAGCACGCGGTCGAAGCGACCTTCCAACGCGTCACGTAAGTCGAACGTCAGCGTCTCCGGTGCGGCTGCCGAGGTCCAGTGGATCCATTGCGCCGCCTCCGGCGCCGTCTCCGCCCGCATCCCTCCGGCCAGGCGCAGCACCGTCCCGAGGCTATCGTCGAAGCGGTGCTCGATCAGTCCCGGCTCCGGCACCGCACCGGCGACGCGCACGCGCTCGATCGCCCAGGGGACCACGATCTCATCGCCATCTCGCAGCCACGGATCACGGGAATGGTCTCCAAGCCGGAACACGCGCTCGAGATCCGCGAGCTCCTGCGTGCCGTCGCGGCGCAGCACGCGCACGTTTCGATGCGACGCCCCCGGCAGCAGGCCCTCGGGCCGCAGGATGTCGCTCAGACGCGACCCGCCGAGCGCCTCGACCGGACCGGCCTCGGCGACCGAACCGCTCCGGTAGACATGAAAGCGACGCGGTCGTGCCAGCTGGACCTCCACCCGGACGTCGCGAGTCACCCGTTGCAGGCGCTCGAGGATCGCGAGCCTTGCCGCCGCGAGCGTCATGTCGGCGACGTCGAGCGTACCGATCTCGGTGAGGAACACGTCGCCCGCCGGTCCCACGTCGACGCGATCCGACCGCGACAGGCGTCCGGTCCAGCGCACGTAGAGCTGATCACCCGGGCCGAGTCGGTACGTCGCGGGGTCGATCGGTCCGGAGAGCGCCTGGCTCATGGGCACGTACGTGTCGTCCGCTGTCGCGTGCACGCCGAGCTGGCGGGCGACCGCCTGCTGCACGAGCTCGTCGAGACCAGGCGTGTCCTCGGCCGCGCTCGCCGCGCAGGCCATGAAGCTGAACGCGACCAGCAGCGCGCCGGGCGCGAGACGACGCGGCATGAAAGGTTCCTCTTGCAGCTCCCGCGGGCGAGTGGACGCCGCCCTGGGACGCCGCGGGAGATGGGATGCGGTGAGGTGCGGGTACGGGTGGGAACTCGCCCGGCGTCGGGGTGATGCCGCTCCGGGCCTCTCCGACCGGGGCCAGAGCGTTCCTGCAATGAGCGCGAAAGACTAGGGGCCGCGTGCGGGGGGGTCAACCGCGCCGCGCGCGCTGGAGGCCGCCTGGCGCAGGCCCCGGCGCGGTTCGCGCTCGAGCCGTGAAGCCCCTGCCCGGCGATGCCGATAACGCGGGGAGCGGGAGCATTGCAACACGACCGCGATATGTCGGATCCAAGAGACGGAGCCGGGACCCCGATGGCCAATAGGAAGCGAGGCGGCCCCAGGCGGAAGCTGCGCGCAGCGTTGTTCGCGGCGGGCCTCGCAGCGGCCGCCGTCTTCCATGCGTGGCCGGTGCTCGCGGAGCACAGGTCCAACCCCCGGACCGACGACCCGACCACCCCCGCTGAACTGCCCGCCATTCACGTCGACGACGCCCGCATCGTCGAAGGCGGCTCGGGAACGCGCGGGCTCGTGTTCACGCTGCGGCTCTCCGCGCCGGCTGTGGACACGGTGACCGTTGAGGTTGCGACGTTCGACAGCACCGCCACCCTGGCGGACCAGGACTACGATCCAGTGAGTCTCCGGGTCACCTTCCTGTCGACCTCTAGCGTCGAGTCGCTCACCGTCGCCGTGCACGGGGATGCGAAGGTCGAGGGCGACGAGACGTTCCGCGTCCGCCTGTCGGAGCCCGTGCGCGCCACGCTCGAGGACGACGAGGCGATTGGCACCATCGAGAACGACGACGTGTCCTTCGTCTCGATCGACGACGCGCGTATCAAGGAAGGTGATTCGGGCGTGACGAATCTCGTGTTCGTGCTGCACCTCTCGGCGCCGGTGGCGGAACCCGTCACCGTGGATGCCGCGACCTCAGACGGCACCGCGACCGCAACCGACCTCGACTACGAGCCTGTCACTGCTTCCATCACGTTCCCGCCCGCGTCGCTGGCGGAATCGCTCTTGGTCGCGGTGCATGGTGATACGCGATTGGAGGGCAACGACTGGTTCCGCGTCCGTCTGTCACAGTCGGTCGGGGTGCCGTTCGCAGACAGCGAAGCGATCGGGATCATCACGAACGATGAGCACGCGCGGTTCACGTGTCACGTGCTCGCTTCGGCCAACTACTGGGCGGGAACGCTTCCGAGCGCCTGGGGGGATCTCAACGCCGATGGCGTCCAGGACCTGCCGCTGTTGCTGGGCGGACCTGACCACTCCTTCACCGAGATCCCCGGGTTCCGAGCGCTGCTCGCGAACGGGAATTACCACGGCGTTTCGTGGTGCGACTACGACCGTGACGGCGATGCCGATGTGGCGATCCTCGGCTACGACATGAGCGGCTCCTCGCCGGGCGAAGGCCCCGAGGCGTCGAACGCGGTTCCGACCCCCAATCTGCTGCTCCAGAATCAAGGCGACGGCACGTTCGTCAACGTGGCGCCCGCGCTTGGCCTGGACATCGCGGGCAACGCCGAGACTGCCGTGTGGGGCGACTTCGACGGCGACGGCTGGCCCGATCTGTTCGCGCCGTACTACTCGTTCAAGTACCCGTTTCAGAGCTTTCTGTATGTCAACCTGGGCGACGGGACGTTCAGCGAGCAGTCCGCGGCGCGCGGCGTGAGCCTGCCTTTGGTGCCGGTGGGATTGCGACCCGAGGGGGCGCAGGCGGCGGACTGGAACGACGACGGTCACCTGGATCTCTACTGCGCCAGTCACCTCTTCATCAACGACGGCACCGGCACGTTCGTCGACGTGCGCGAAGCCGTTGGACTTCCGGTGCTGTTCGACGAGGGCTCGTCCCTGATTGACTACGACAATGACGGCGACCTCGACCTCTACCTGCGAGGCGGCTCCGGACCCCGCCTGTTCCGGAACGACGCCGGCCATTTCACCGATGTCACGAGCGCGGCAGGCATCGCAGAGCCGACGCTGTTCTGGGGCGACAGCTGGGCGGATGTCGACAATGATGGCGACCTGGATCTGGTGCAGCATCGCAGTGGCCCCGCCCGCCTGATGCTGAATCAGGGCGATGGCACGTTCGAGCGCGACCCGGCTTTCGAGTCGGCGAGCACCGCGCAGGAGCTGTCGGCCTGGGCGGACTGCGACGGGGATGGGGACCTCGACGTCGTGATCGGCGCGATGAGCAAGGTCCTGCTCATCAACCACGTCGACACGACCGCTCACTTCCTCGGTTCGCAGTTGAGCGTCCGCGTGCTGGACGGCGAAGGCCGCGAGACCGCCCACGGCGCGACCGTACGGCTCACCGAACTGGGAGGCCCCCGCGGCACCACACAGACACGGGTGGTGGACGGCGGCTCGGGCTACCTGGGACAGAACGAGTACACGGTTCACTTCGGCGTGGCGACACCGGCGAGCTACGCGCTCGAGGTCGTCTACCCCAGTCCAGCCGGGAGCCGCGTGGTCATCGACTCGCTGGTGAACAAGCTCCTGGCCCCGATCGCGAGCGAGGACGGGGCCCATCTGGGTTTCACGGTCTTTCGCGACGGCCGCGTCGAGCGCTCGGGGCAGCCGACCGCTGGCGTCGGAGCCATCGGATCACGCGCCGGGACGCACGCCACGCTCGGCCTGCCCGCTCCCTTACCGGCATGGAGCTCGGTGGCGTTCCCCGTCCAGATGGTCAGGGCGGGGGGCGTCCGGCTCCAGATCCATGACCTGAGCGGCCGGCTGATCCGCCGACTCGATCCGGGCACCTTGTCGACGGGGACGCACAGCGTCGTGTGGAACTTGACTGACGAGCGCGGCAGCTCGGTTCGGCCGGGGGTGTACTTCTGCCGCTTGCTCGTGGACGGTCGCGCCGCCGACGTGCGGCGCGTGCTCGCGGTACGCTAGCAGGAGCGGCCGGAAGCTCCCTCCCGGATCGCAGCGCCGCTCAGAACGCGCGCAGCGCGAGGACGATGGTCGC
>JAHFBW010000379.1 GCA_023249845.1 Candidatus Eiseniibacteriota bacterium | reverse complement strand
GAGTTTCGGCTCCTGTTCGAGGTAGCCCACCGTGTGTCCCTTGCCGAGCCACGCCTCGCCGATGAACTCCTGGTCCACGCCGGCCATGATCTTCAGGAGCGAGCTCTTGCCCGCGCCGTTCGCGCCGAGCACACCGATCTTCGCCCCATAGTAGAACGACAGCCAGATGCCCTTGAGGATCTCGCGCTTGGGGGGGACCACCTTGCGGAGGTCCTTCATCACGTAGATGAACGGACGGGATGGGTCGGCTGCCATGGGGGCGTTCTCGCTTATGAATTGGCGCGCTTGGCGCCGTGGAGGCATGCGGGTGGGAGTGGGCGGAACCGGGCGAGAATGCCGTGCGGCGGGGCGTCACGCAAGCGGAGGCTCAGCGGCGGGCGGGCAGGGACGCTGCCCCCCAGAACGCGACGGGCGGCGCTCCCATTCCGGGTGGGAGACGCCGCCGCGCGATTCGCCCGGTCAGGCGAAGTTCGAAGACGGTTTCAGTTCACCACGCGCGCCTGCGAGGCGTGGCGGCTGCGGTCCTTGAACAACCACCAGCCGAGGCCGCCGAGTGCGAGCAGGGGCAGGAGCGGCAGCACCATGAACCCGGTGCCGAGCAGCAACCCGAGGCCGCCGAGCGTGCACGCGATGAGGATGAACGGCAGGGCGATCAGCATGCCGAGCAAGCGCAGCGCCCAGCCGACGATCTTGAATGGGAGCCACAGGAACCAGCCGACGACGCTGAACACCGACAACAGCACGCCGACCACGATGAGCGCCGCGAACGCGAGGGCGGCGAGGACGATCAACTCGACCACTGCGGACCTCCGGAACAGGACCGTTTCACCGGCGGGCGGGGCCTCGAGGCCGCGGGGGCGCCGGTGAGGGATTCTACGCTCGCCGCACCGGGCGTGTTGCAATCTGATTGCGGCGGCTGCGCTCGCCGGCACCCGCGGTCGCTGCTACAGTCGCAACCCGAACAATTCCCAACACTTACCGGAGGTGGACATGGCGGGAGCCAAGCTCACGGTGATGAACAACGGTGCCCTCCGCGTCGAGGGCGACTTCGAACTGGTGGATCAGGACGGCAAGCCGTTCGGCCTCGCGGGCCGCATGCGCATCGCGCTGTGCCGCTGCGGCCAGTCGGCGAAGAAGCCGTTCTGCGACAGCACACACAAGACGTGCGGATTCCAGTCCGTGCTGGTGGCGATCGACCTCGAGCCGCCCGTCCCGAAGCCCGCGAGCTGACGTCGTGGGCTGGCGCGCGGCAGTGCGGACGCTGCTGGTGCTCGCGGCCACGGCCGCGTGCGTCGGGCTCGGCGTGTGGCAGCTCGCACGGCTGCACGAGAAGCACGTGCTGCACGCGGCACAGCGTGGGTTGCTCGCACAGCCGCCCATCGAGGTGACGCAGGCCCTACCCGGCGACACGCCCGTCGCGGGCCGGCGCGTGCACGTGCGCGGCCGCTGGGACCGGTCGCTCCACATCCTGCTCTCGGGCCGCACGCACCTCGGGGCCGCGGGCGTGACGCTGCTTTCCCCCTTGCGCCTGGCCTCCGGCCAGGCCGTGCTCGTGGAGCGCGGTTGGTTGCCCGCGGCGGATGCGCGCATCGCGCACCCCGAGCACTTCCCCGACAGCACGGCCGACCTGACCGGGATCGCGCTGCCGTTCGCACGCAGCCCGCATCCGGTGGCGTGGGTGCGACTGGAATCGGATTCCGCGGGGGTGGTGTTGTGGTCGGCCCGCGCCCCCGAAGCGGACACGGCAGCGGCGCGGATGGCGGGCCCGCTCGCGCCGTGGCTGCTGCGCGCGCTGCCCGACGCCGCTGCACCGCACGTGCTGGCGGGAGAACCCGCGCCGCTCGTGGAGCCTTACCAGGTGCCCGACGAGGCCATGCACCTGTCGTACGCCATCCAGTGGTTCGCGTTCGCGGGCATGATCGGGTTTGGCTCGCTGGCGCTCGCCGTCCGGAGCGCGCGGGCTCGCGGCTCCGCATCCGCCGGCTGAGCGCCGGGACGAACCCGTTCCACCGTTCGCCGGCGTCATTCACCGACACCCCCAGGGCATTGGCCGAAAGGCGCGCGACTCGGCTTGCAGGCGTCCGTAACCTCCTCTCGTGAGCAATGGCCCACGGGCGCACGGAGCGCCGCGGGCCGGAGCGCGGAACCCGGAGGGCGACATGTCACACGTGATCTACGACCCCGACCGGCCCTGGGACAAGCTCGTCTGGGGCCTGATCCTGATCGGGCTGGGTGTGTGCTTCCTGCTGTCCATGTATGGATTCATCCCCAGCCACTTCCTGCGCACGTGGTGGCCGCTGTTCGTGATCGCGGCGGGCGCCGGCTCGTTGCTCTGTGCCCGCACCCCGCGCGCCATCGGTTCGGCCGTGACCACGCTCGGCATCGGCGGCTGGCTGATGGTGGCGGCGAACGACTGGTTCGGACTCGGCTGGAGCCGCAGCTGGCCACTCGCGCTGGTGGCCGCGGGGCTCGGGTCGCTGACACAGGCGCTGGCCCAGAGCGTGTGGCCGCGCGAGGAGAACGATCATGTTCAATGAGCTGAAGCCGGTCGATCCGCAGGGAAAGCCCTGGCGGCGCTGGCGCGAAGCCGCGTTCGCGACGTGCACGGTGTGGCTGGTGCTTCAGAACCTCGCGCTGCTGTCGTTGGCAGCGTGGGGACATCCCGCCAGCGCGCTGGCGGCGGGCACCGCACTCGCGCGGACCGCGATCGCCATGAGCGGGCAGCTGTTCATACTCATGCTCGCCGCCATCCTCGGGCTCGCGCTCGCGGCGTGGCTGGTGCACATTCCGGCTGAATCGCA
>JAHFBW010000093.1 GCA_023249845.1 Candidatus Eiseniibacteriota bacterium | reverse complement strand
GTTCAACCCCGCTTCCCGCCGGAACGAACGGATGTCCGGCGGTCACGCAACATGCACGGACGCGAATGCCGTCCTCCGCGGTCCATCGGAGCGCCGGCAGGGAGAGCATCATGGCCAACGTCAAACCCGTCCCAGAGGGCTCACACACCATCACCGCCGGCCTCGTCGTCAAGGACGGCAAGAAGGCGGTCGAGTACTACAAGACCGCGTTCGGCGCCCAGGTGCTGGACATCATGTACGGACCAGACGGGAAGAGCGTGATGCACGCGGAGCTGAAGCTCGGCGACAGCAAGTTCTACCTGGGCGACGAGATGCCAGAGATGGGAGCGCTCTCGCCGCAGACGCTCGGCGGGTCCGCCGTCTCGATCAACATCTACACCGAGGACTGCGACGCGGTGTTCAAGCGCGCCATCGCGGCAGGCGCCACCGTGAAGATGCCGCTCGCGGACATGTTCTGGGGTGACCGCTACGGCAAGCTCACCGATCCGTTCGGCCACCACTGGGGCATCTCGACCCACAAGGAGGACGTGAGCAAGGCCGAGATGGAGAAACGCGGCAAGGAGTGGATGGCTGGAATGGCGAAGAAGTAGCGGCAGGCAAGCCGGCCGCACGTGGTGCCCGCGCGCCGTTCGCGTTTCGCGACGGCGCGCGGTGCCCCTCTCTGCACGTCCGGCACGGTCTTCACGGCCCGATCTCCGATCCCGCCAGCGCTCGGTTCTCGCAGCGGATCCGCACGCTCATCACCGCGAGACTCGCGAGCGAGAACACGAGCGCCGTGCGCCAGGCTCCAAACAGGAGTGGCGCCGACACGAACTCGATGGCGACCGCCAGATAGTTCGGGTGCGCGATCCAACGGTAGGGCCCGCGGCGCACGAGAGGCGACCCGGGTAGCGCCAAGATGCGCACGGTCCAACGCTCACCCAGCGCCCAAATGGCGGAGTAGCGAAGCGCCTGCGCCGCGAGCCACAGCCCCATCCAAGCCGGCGCGAGAGCCCCGGGCCTGGCTCCACCCAAGAGCACCTCGCCAACAAGTGCGACCGGGTAGAGCGCGTGCAGCGCAACGACGTATGGAAAGTGCGCCTGACCGTATTCGCGGCCGCCGCGCGCGACAAGCCCCCGGACATTGCGGGCCGACAACACGAGCTCGCTCACTCGCTGCGCGGCAAGGACGAACAGGTAGAGCACGAGCCAGGCGAACGGCGCCAGGGAGATGGGCTCGGCGGGTGGGCTCACGTCCGACTCCCGCTCACGCGAGGCACCGATTCACGCGGTGGCATGGCATCAGACTGGCCCGTCCCAGCGCAGCAGCAGCATGTCCGCGCTGAACCCCGGCCCGAACGCGGCCAGCAGTCCGTGCGCTCCTGGCGGCGGCGTGCGCCTCGCAAATGATTCGTGGAGCACGAACAGCACCGAAGCGCTCGACTGGTTGCCATACTCGCGCAGCACGTGCCACGAACACTCCGTGTCCGCCGGCGAGAGCCCCAGCTCCTCCTCGATAAACGCGAGCAGCTTCTGCCC
This sequence comes from Candidatus Eiseniibacteriota bacterium, assembly GCA_023249845.1. Classification (GTDB taxonomy): domain Bacteria; phylum Eisenbacteria; class RBG-16-71-46; order RBG-16-71-46; family RBG-16-71-46; genus JAIOPA01. The sequence continues at coordinate 9,103 of JAHFBW010000093.1, read as the reverse complement.
GCCCGGATGCAGGATGTACGCGTCCAGTTGATCGCGGCACAGATTGGCGCGTTCCAGGAAATCCCTCACGAGGCCGCCTACCTCGGCACGGATCAGCTCGGGCACGTCACGCGAGAGCACGATGTGGAATCCGTCGGCGGTGAGGTCGAAACCCATGGCGCCAAGCGAGTCGGGGAACAGGAAGCTCTCGCTCCGCACGATCCGCGGGCCGCGTGCGGGGCGCCCGGTCACCACGACGGCCGCGGCGCCGTCCCCGAACAGGATCGAGGAGATGAGATTCGCCTGCGAGGTGTCGTGCCGCTGGAACGTGAGGCTGGGTAGCTCCACGGCCACGACCAGCACCGTCGATCCCGGCCAGGCGCGCACGAAGTCCGCGGCTCGCGCGAGCGCGGCTGCTCCCGCCGCGCAGCCCAGCTCGGTGATGGGCAACCGACGCACGTCGGGACGGAAGCCGAGGAGGTTGGCGAGGTGCGCATCGAGCGACGGGATCATCACGCCCGTGCAGGACACGGTGATGAACAAGTCCACGTCGGCCGCGCTCAAGCCAGCGCGCGCCAGACACTCCTCCGTCGCTGTGCGCCCCAGCCGCACGGCGTGTTCGGCGTACTCACGGCTGATCTGGTCCAACGGCCGCGGCGAGATGATGTGGTCGATCGGGTGGATGCAGTAGCGCTGCTTCACCTGCGAGTGGTCCACCACCGCCAGCATCGCCTGAAGCCGCGCAGCGTCCAGCGAGAACACGCGCTGCAGGTACGTCTTCACCTCTTCCCGCCCGATCCGGAACGGAGGGAGCGCAGTGGCCGTCGCGGCAATGGTGGCGGGTGAGAAGGATTCGATCTCGGAGCTCATGGCGTCACGATGTGGCGCGATTCCGGATTCGACGCGGATCTGATCCTTCGTCGTTGTCTCCCGCGCCCGTATCACCTAGGTTCGCAGGCCACGAGGGAAACATGCACGACGAACTGACAGAGCAGGTCATGTCCGCGCTGGCCAAAGTGAAGCACATCCCGAGGGAGAGTATCACGCCCGAGAGCGCACTCGATTCGCTCAGGCTCGACTCGCTCGACAAGATCTCGCTGCTGTTCGAGCTCGAGGAGATGCTGGGCAGCACCATCCCAGATGACCAGCTGCACGACGTGCGCACCGTAGGGGACGTGGTCGACAAGCTCCGCTCGCTCAAGGACGCCGCAGCAGCCGGCTCGTAGCATATGACACGTCGTGTCGCGGTGACCGGGCTCGGTTGCATAAGCGCGCTAGGTGCGACCCCCTCGGAATTCTGGAGCGCCCTGCGTGAGGCGCGACCCGGCATCGCTCCGCTCCAAGGCTTCGAACCCGGCCGGCTGAGATTCTCCACCGCCGCCCAGGTGCGCGGGTTCGACCCAGCGGCTCACTTCGAAGCCACGCGGCTCGACCTGCTCGATCGCTTCGCTCAGTTCGCGCTGGTCGCTGCGCGCCAGGCGGTGAGTGATGCTGGAGTCGAATGGACCGCGGCGCTGCGCGAGCGCGCAGCGGTGATCTGCGGCAGCTCGATGGGCGGGCAGTGCACGCAGGACGATCAGTTCGCCGAACTCTACGGGCGGAACCGCGAGCGCATCCATCCGCTTACGATCCCGCGCGTCATGGCGAACGCCGCGGTGAGCCACATCTCCATGGAGTACGGCCTCACCGGTCCGGCGTTCACCATCTCTTCGGCGTGTTCGTCGTCCAACCACGCCCTTGGCCAGGCCCTCGAGTTGGTGCGCTCGGGCCGGGCCGACGTGGCGTTGGCCGGCGGAAGCGAGGCGCCGCTGAGCTTTGCGACCTTGAAGGGCTGGGAGGCCATGCGGGTGGTGTCACCCGACACCTGCCGGCCGTTCTCGCGCGACCGCCGAGGCCTGATCCTGGGTGAAGGCGGCGCCATTCTCGTACTTGAGCCGTTCGATGTGGCGCGCGCGCGGGGGGCGCGCATCTACGCGGAGCTGGCGGGAGCGGGTATGTCAGCGGACGCGCATCACATCACGCAGCCTTCGGAGGCGGGCCCGGCCCGCGCGATGCGGGCGGCACTCGAGGACGCAGGGTTGGCACCTGAGGGCGTGGGCTACATCAACGCCCACGGCACCGGCACTCCCGGAAACGATCCCGTGGAGTCGCGCGCGATCCGCGAGGTGTTTGGCGCACATGCGGCGAAGCTCGCGGTGAGTTCCACCAAATCGCTGCACGGACACGCCCTCGGCGCGGCGGGAGCGCTCGAAGCGGTGGCGACGGTGCTGGCGCTCCACCATGGCGTGCTGCCGCCCACCGCGAACTTCACCGCGCCCGATCCCGAGTGCGACCTGGACGTGATCCCGAATCACGCGCGTGACGCCCGCGTGGAGGCCGCGCTCTCCAACTCGTTCGCGTTCGGCGGACTCAACGCCGTGCTGGCGTTTCGGGCGGTGGCAAGCTGAAGTCCGAAGCCGCTCGCCGCCCGCCGGATACGCAGCTCAACGGTACAGCGCCTTCACGGCGCCCCAGGTCGAGCGCCGGGTTCTGAACCATCGCAACGCTAAGCGCGTTCTGGCGACACGAGCCGCGTTCCTGAACATCCAACACTCCGGGAGCGAAGGTTCGCTGGGGTACGGGAACGTGCCCGTGAACAGATCTACCACGATCTCATTGCCGGTGACGTCCTGCATGGTCTCCGCATTGATGCGAAACGAGCCGATCAACCGATCGGTCCCAGTGTTCGTGTCACAGGCGAACACCTTCAAGAATCGTGACGCCGCGTCGGCGAAGCAGCTGTCCCAGCGGAGGCCCGCGCCTTGTTGCGCACGGCCGGGCGCGATGCCGACCGCGAGCAGGAGTACGAGCGTGGTGAGCGGGGTGCGCATGCGATGCCCGGCCGCGTGAGTCAGCCCAGATCGCTGGGCTTCGGCACGCTCAGGCCCAGCACTCGCGCTAGCGAGGTTCTGATGCTTCGATGCGGGTCTTGGTCCCAGTTCCGAATCATGTCGAACGTGATGACATGTTCGGCCGATTCGTCCTCCTCGAGCGGGTCCCCGGTCAGTACCGTGACCGACGACGGGCCAACGCTGTGGATGTCACTCTCGATGTCGGTCTCCAAGACGCGGAAGCACACGACGGGGCTCAGTCGGTCGTGAATCTCTTGGTCCGTGAGACTCGTGCCGCTCGTTTGCTTCACCGCAGGCATGGGCTACCTCCCCTCCGTTCGCAGTCAGGTGCTGCGCTTCGCTTCCGCTCCACGTACTCTAAGTGCCTCCATCGCGTAGTACTCCGGCAGCCCGAGCCGGTCCACCCAGCGGGCCGTCTCGCGGTTCCGCTCTTCCACGCGCTGCCAGAACTCGCGCTCGTCCACGCCGGGGAACGGCGCGCGATCCTTTTGGCTCTGGTGCTTGAAGATGGCGCTGATCTTGACGCGCAACTCCTCCTCCGAGAGCGGCACGAGCAGGTCGGCGTCCGCCACGGACCATTCCTGCCACGCGCCGCGGTAAAGCCATACCTCGGGCGGCTCGCCGCCGTAGCGTGCGAGCGCGCGGTCCACTGCCTCCTTGCACATACGGTGCGTGCCGTGCGGGTCCGAGAGATCGCCAGCCACGAGCACGATCTCGGGCCTCGATTCCACGAGCAGGTCGAGGATGATCTGCACGTCGGCGGCGCTGATGGGATCTTTCCGCACCTTGCCGGTCTGGTAGAAGGGCAGGTTCAGGAACCTCGCCTGATCGGCGCGCAGGCCGAGGGTCTCGATCGCCGAGATGGCCTCGACCTCGCGGATGCGGCGCTTGAGCATCAGGACGGCGTCGCTGTCCACCTCGCCCGGTTGCCTTCGCGCCAGGAACGCCTCGGTCTCGGCGAGCAGCGGTGCCAGACGCTCGTTGCCGTAGCCGAAGTCACCCGCCGTGCGCCGCACGAAATCAAGATACCGGCGCACCTCATGGTCGAACACGGCGATGTTGCCCGACGTCTGGTAAGCCACGAGCACATCGTTCTCGTTCTGGTGCAGTTTCCTGAGAATTCCGCCGGCCGAGATGACGTCGTCGTCGGGATGCGGCGAGAACAGGATGACTCGCTTGGCGGTGGGCAGCTTGCCCCGCCCGCGGATCTTGGCGATGAGCGCGTTGAACACGATGCCGTTGAGCGTGGCAGATGAGCCGTTCCTAAGGAGTAGCGCGCTCAGGTGGTGCTCGCGATAGTCCACGTCATCGAGCTTCAGAACGGACTTGCCGGTCGCGCCGCTCAGCCACACGACGGCCTCGATCTCGAGCGCACGCGACCACTCGAGCTCGCCCAGTGCCCACGGCGTTTTGACTCGCGTCAGTTCGGCGGCCGCGGCGGCGTCCAGGTACACGGTGGTGTTCGGGTGGCGCTGCAGGTACGTGGCCGCGACCTCGTGACTCACGTCGCCCTCGACGGCGCGCTTCACGATGGCGGCCTTGTGCTCGCCGGTCGCCACGAGCGCGATCTCCCGCGCCTCGAGGATGGTGCCCACACCGAGTGTGATGGCCTCGACGGGCACGTTCTCGGTGCCAAAGAAGTCGGCGGCGGCGGCCCGCCGCGTGATGGTGTCGAGCACGACCAGGCGCGTCCGCGAGCCGATGCTGGAGCCGGGCTCGTTGAAGCCGATGTGCCCGGTCTGGCCAATGCCGAGAATCTGGAAGTCGATGCCACCGACTTCCACGATGGCGCGCTCGTAATCGCGGCAATGCGCCTCGATCTGGTGCCGGGGCAGGTCGCCGTGCGGGATGTGCACGTTGCGTGCTTCCACGTTCACGTGTTCGAAGAAGTTCGCCCACATGAACCGGTGATAGCCGTGCAGGCTGTCCGGGCTCATCGGGTAGTACTCATCCAGGTTGAACGTGACGACGTGCGAGAAGTCGAGGTTCTCCTCGCGGTGGAACCGGATGAGCTCGCGGTAGATCCCAATCGGCGTGGAGCCCGTGGCGAGCCCCAGCACGGTGGGCTTTCCGGCTCGGTTCCGCTCACGCACGAGTTCGGCGATGCGACCGGCGATGCGGCGCGCGATCGCGTCGTACTCCTCGGCGATCACGGTCGGGATGCGCTCGGGGCCCTCGAGCGCGGCAGGTCGCGGGGTCGTGCTCACGCCCCGACCTTAGCACCGCATTCGTGCGCCGAGCCCGGCCGACGCGGCCAGGCAGATTTGGGCTCCCGCGGCGAGAGCTTTGGGGTGCGTCCTTCGGCGTTGGCGATCGAAAACATTGGAAACTCTCGTTCACTATCCGCTAGGCTTCCGCACGATCCGTAGACAGTGCCAGCTCCGCCCCCCCGCGACGAGCATGGCCGCATGTTCATCTCGAGGGCTATGGTATGCGCGCGGGCGCTCGGCATGCACTGGTATTGGGCTTGACGCTCAGCTGCTGCGTCTGCGAGGGCGCCACCGCTCGACTCGGTTTGGCGGCGAATGCCTCCCGTCCTTCGCCATCTGCCACCGGCGCAACTCCGCCTGCAGCTCCTGTCACCTCGAGCTCGAACCAGTACGAGGTCACATCGTTCGCGACGACGGCCGCAGCGGGTTATGCGGAATCCGAGCATTATGCGGCTGATTTCGTCATGGGCGACCTCGCGTCGGGTGGCGCCAGTGGAGTTGAGTATCGATCGGGATATGGATTCTGGGGCTCGGTCCGCGACACGGCCTTCACGGTGGGGGTCGCTCCGCCTGCGGCGCCCCCCGCCGACTTCGAAGGTATTCGGCTCCTGCGCCAGGCAGGGCGGCTCGGTATTCAGTTCGCCTTGGACGGTCCGGGACCGTGCGCGCTCAGTGTCTTCGACGTGTCAGGACGGTTGATCTATCGCACCGAGCAGGCGCAACCCGCAGGAGTTTCCACACTGTGGTGGGAAGGGAACGATGCGTCGGGTCACTCCGTGTCCGGTGGCATGTACTTCGTGCGCGTCAGGTGGGGCGTACGCACTGCCACCGCCCGAGCGCTGTGGCTTCATTGAACTGAACCCAGGTCGCCTGGCTGGACTCGATTCCAGCCCAAGTGGAGGACGCGCATGAGATTGTCAGCCTGCCTCAGCATCGCGCTCACACTGCTCGTCGGACCCGCCGCCGCCCGTAGCGAGCGAACCGTGCGGGTCCCTCCGTCCCCCAACGCGGCGAATGCGGTGAGCAGCAAGATCGAATACAGCGGGAGTCTGGTGAGCGCGGGGTCGGGCGCCCCGGTCAACGGACCCGTCTCGATGACCTTTCGCCTGTTCGACGCGCTGACTCTTGGAAATGAGCTGTGGACAGAGACTCAGTCGGTCACAGTTCACCAGGGGGTTTTCCACACTCAGCTTGGATCCTCGACCCCTCTCCCGACCGGCATCTTCGATTCGGGGCCGCGATTCCTCGAGATCCAGGTTGGCTCCGACACGCCGATGTCGCCTCGGGCGGAAATGGCAAAGGTGCCCAACGCGTTCTACTCCGATCGCGCCGCCAACGCTGACAACTCGGACCACGCGAGTAACTCGGATCACGCGAGCAACTCCGACCACGCCAACAATTCCGATCACTCCAACAATTCCGACCATGCGAACAATGCCGACAATGCGAGCGGCCTGACGTGCGTCGGTTGCATCACCACGACCCACCTCGCCTCGGGTGCGGTGACGCCAGCTGAGGTGAACTCCGCCGGCGCCGCAGCGGGTCAGGTGCTGACGTTCGATGGCACGAATGTGATCTGGCAAAGCTCCAGCAGCCTCACGTGTGTAGGTTGCGTCACGTCGGATCATCTCGCTGCGGGTGCGGTGACGCCTTCGAAACTGAACACGCTCGGCGCCTCCGCTGGGCAGGTCTTGGCGTTCGACGGAGCTAGCGCGGTCTGGCAGAGCCCCGCGAGCATCGAACGCGTGATCGTGGTTGGAGCGGGAGGCACTCCCACTCAGAACGGGGCGGCGCTGATCAGCGCGCTCGCCGGCATCTCGGGAGCTTCGGAGGAAGATTCCTACCTCGTGAAGCTGGGGCCGGGTCAGTTCTATCTGCCATCCGACCTTCAGCTGAAGAACTGGGTGGATCTCGAAGGCTCGGGACAGCAGCGCACCGTGGTCGTCGTCTCAGGTTCGACCACCCTGTTCGGCGCGCCATCATGCGAACTTCGCGAGCTGACACTTCAGGTGATCGGGGTGACACACGGGCTGACCCGGCTCAGTCGGGCCTTCATCGTTGCCGGTACGGGTGGAACGATCTACTGCGACGCGTCCGCCACGTTCACCGACGTGACGATGCAGTCCTTCGGCCCGGCATGGGCGCTCAAGGGAATCCCGACGAACTCTGCGAAGATCACTTTGCGAAACTGTCTCCTGCAGGGCCAACGGTTTGCCAGCATCGAGGCCGGAAATACGTTCGAGATCATCGGTTCGACGATCGAGCCGTCGACGGCTGGAGCCACCAATCTGGAGAATTCCGGCACGCTGGTCGTCCGGCACTCCACCATCTCGGGCCTCGCCGGCGTCGAGGCCATCACCACGCTTGCGGGCGGCAACACGACCGTGGACGCCTCGGAGTTGAGCGGGCAGGTCAGTCTCCGAAACTCCGGGACGATGAGCGTCTACGGTTCCCGTCTGCTGATCGGGCAGTTCCAGAGCAATCCTGGATCCGCCTTCGTGGGTGGTAGCTACGTGGCGCCCGGAGTGCACTTCGGCGGCAACTGCGTCTGCGCGGGCCTGTACAGCGACACGAGCGTATTCGGCACCACCTGCCCCTAGCGGCGTCGTGCTCACGCCCGACCTTAGCATCCCCTCACAGCAACAGCCTGCGGCGGCCGACTGCGCCGCCGCAAGCTGTCCCCCATCTCACCAGGCGTTCGTGAGCACCAGCTCCTGACGAACATGCCTGGCCACGCCCAGCGAGCGATGTTCGAGCCATTCCGCCACTCGCCGTGGCGTGCCGAGGTCGGTCCAGCCACACGCGTCAACGCGAAGTACGTCCAACTGCTCGGGAGCGTGCTCCAGCAGATCGCAGCTGAAGTCCAGCGGCTCCATGTCCTCGTAGAGGCGCGACAGCGCGCCCTCTCCCCAGCCTCGGTCGAGCAGGTTCTCGAGATAGTCCTCGAGGAGCTCAGGCTGGATCCTGCGATAGAGCTCGAGGAGACCCGCGCCGGTGCTCGCGAAGATGAAGCTGTTCCAGAGGGCGCCATGACGCATGAGCGCCGCTGCCGTGGGCCTCGAGGGCTTCTCGATGAACGCGCGCACGGACTTGAGCGAACCCGCCTCGCGCCCGGGGACGAGCCAGCCGTATTCCGCGTCGGCCGCGTCTGGCGTGATGCCGAGCAACACGACCCTCCCACCGCGCTCCGAGGCATGGCGAACGGCGCTTCGAAGCGCCACGGCGAGCACGGCCTCGTCCTCGACCGCGTGGTCGGACGGCATCACCACGACGAGCGGATCGGGGTCACGCTGCAGGATATGGATGAGTGCGTGGAGGATCGCGATGGCGTTGCCGCGGTTCTCGGGTTGCACGAGCACGTTGTCGAACGGTAGGTCCATGAGTTCCGGACCCCACCACAGGCGGTGGAGCGCGCACACCACGGGCACGATGCATTCGGGTTCCGCGAGCCTTGCCGCGCGCTCCAGCGCCAGTCGCAGAAGCGTCTGGTCGTCACCGATGCGACAGAACTGCTTCGGCCGGTCGAGCCGCGTGCCGCACACCGTCTGGCCGAGCAAGCGGCTGCCTTCTCCCCCGGCCAGGAGAATCACCCACTCCCTGCGTCGCGCGTTCACGATGTCACCTCCCTACGGCCTGCCCTTTCATGGCGCAGCATCGGTCTTCACCCGCTTCGATCCAATGGGCTTGAGGTACCGGCGGACGTGGTCCGTTGGGTGGACGGTGGACCTGGCGGGCGCAGCCTGACCGTCACCCCAAGGTCGTAGCCGCGAGCCGTGCGCTGGGCGCTCGTGCTAGACTGCCGCGCTCTCGAACCGGCTGTCCGGGCCGAGCTTCCCAGGCCGCAGGAACTCGAATACTCCATGGCGTTCTGTACGCAGTGCGCACATCCGCTTCCTGAAGCCGGCAAGTTCTGCCCCGCGTGCGGCGCACCCGTCGCCGCCCCGGCGCCGGTCCCCGCGCCGTCGCCGCAGCCCGCTGCACCGCCCCCGCCTTTGCCGTCCGCCGCAGCCGGCCCGCCCGCGC
>JAHFBW010000092.1:430-10646 GCA_023249845.1 Candidatus Eiseniibacteriota bacterium | reverse complement strand
ATGCGCAGGAACGGGCGGTCCGGGTTCTCGAACACGCGCACGCGGTCGCGGGCAAGCTGCAGCTCCACCTCGTCATCCTTGCCCAGGTCCTCGGTCTCCTGGCCGTCCATGACCAAGAGCGCGGCGCCGGGACTCATGACGTGCACGGTCACCACGGAGCCCGGCGCCAGTACCAACGAACGGCTGCCGAGCGCGTGGGCACAGGCGGGCGTCACCACGAGCGAGTCCAGGTCGGGCGCCACCATCGGGCCGCCCGCCGACAGCGAATAAGCCGTGGAGCCGCTGGAGCTGGCGGCGATGAATCCGTCGGCCACCAGGTGTCCGAGGTCGTGCCCGAGTGCAGAGACGCGCATGTGCATGGCCGAGTAGCTGGTGGCGCTGCGGATGACGGCGTCGTTCAAGGCGAAGCCAACGCGGCGGGCGCGACCGCCGCGCGCGCGCCGGATACGGGTCTCCACACCGGTGCGCGTCGCGACCGCCCATCGACCGGAGAGCGCGGCGTCCACCGCCGCGTCCAGATCGTGGGCCTCCGCGGCCGCAAGGAAGCCAAGTCCGCCCATGTTGACGGCAAGCAGCACGCCCTTCTGTCCGGCCAGCGCGCGCCCCGCGGTGAGCACGGTGCCATCGCCGCCGAGCGACACCATCACTTGGCACCAGCGTGCGAGCACCGGCAGCGATTCACCGGATTCGGCGACGGCTCCGGCAAGCTCTCGCTCGAGGCGGACCACGGCGCCCTTCCGGACGAGACGGTCGCGGAGCCGCACCGCTTCGCGCCGCACCTGCGCCCGGCCCAGGTGGCCGAGGATGGCGATGCGGCGGCCGCGTACGCTCAAGCTCGTGCCTCGCGACCCGGTCCCGACGCGCTCACGTGTACTGGTGCCGCGCCTGGCGGACGAACTCGAGCGTGCGCGCGGCGATGCCCTCGGCGTCGAGCCCCACCTGCTTCAAGAGCGCGTCGCGCTTGCCGTGGAGCACGAACTCATTCGGGACGCCCAATCGTAGCAGCGACGCCGAGATGCCCTGCGCGTCCAGCATCTCGCTCACCGCGCTCCCGAACCCGCCGGCGATCACGTTCTCCTCCACGGTCACGATGCGACCGGTGGAGCGCGCGAGGCCGCCGAGCATCATGGCGTCCACGGGCGAGGCGAAGCGCGCGTTCACCACCGTGGCCGACACGCCCTGTGCCGCCAGCAGCTCGGCCGCGGCGAGGCTCGGCGCCACCATGGTGCCGAGCGCCACCAGCGCCACGTCACCGCCGGCACGAAGCTGCTCGGCCTTGCCGATCTCGAGGATCTGCGGATCGCCCTCCGGCAACGAGTCGTCGGGGATGGGCGAGCGCGGGTAGCGGACGGCGATCGGTCGCTTGCCGTTCCAATGCGCGGCGGTCCACAGCATGTCGCGCAGCTCGGCGCCGTTCATGGGCTGCATCACCACGGTGCCGGGGATCATGCGCAGGTAGCCCACGTCGAACACGCCGTGCTGCGGCGCGCCGTCGTCGCCCACGATCCCGGCGCGGTCCAGGCAAAGGACGATCTTGAGATCTTGAACGGCAACGTCGTGAATGATCTGGTCGAACGCGCGCTGCAGGAACGTGCTGTAGATCGTGGTCAAGGGCAGCAGTCCCTCGCACGCGAGGCCGGCCGAGAACGTGACGGCGTGCTCTTCGGCCATGCCCACGTCGAAGAAGCGCTCCGGGAAGGCTTTCGCGAACTTGTTGAGGCCGGTGTTGTCGGTCATGGCGGCGGTGATCGCGACCGCGCGCGGGATGCGCTCGCCGATCAGCACGGCCGTCTCGCCGAACACGTGTGAGTAGGTCTTCTTCGAACCCTTGCTCGCCGTCCCCGTGTCGGGGTCGAACACACCCACGCCGTGGAACGTGGTGGCGTCGCCCTCGGCCGGTCCATAGCCGCGGCCTTTTCGCGTCACGACGTGCAGCAGCACCGGCTCCTCGAAGCGGCGGAGGTCGGAGAGCGTCTCCTCCAGCACGGGAAGGTCGTGTCCGTCGATGGGACCGAAGTACTTGAGGCCGAGCTCCTCGAAAAGCACGCCCGGTGCCACCATGTTTTGCAGGCCTTCCTTCAACCGATGCGCCGCGAGCTGTGCGCGCTTGCCGCCTCGCGGCAGCTTGCCGAGGAGCTCCCACACGTCGCGCTCGAATGCACGATAGAGCCGGCTCGTGGTGAGCTTGGTCAGGTAACGGCTCATGGCGCCGATGTTCGGCGAGATGCTCATCTCGTTGTCGTTCAGGACCACGATCAGCCGCTTCTTCAACTCGCCCGCGTTGTTCAAGCCCTCGAACGCCATTCCGCCGGTGAGCGCGCCGTCGCCGATCACGGCCACGACGTGATGCGACTCACCCTTCAGGTCGCGCGCCGCGGCGAATCCCAGCGCCGCCGAGATGCTCGTGCTGCCGTGGCTCGTGCCGAACGGATCGTGTTCGCTCTCGACTCGGCGCGGGTAGCCGGCGATGCCGCCCCCCTGCCGCAACGTGTGGAACTGTTCGTAACGGCCGGTGAGCAGCTTGTGCGGATAGCTCTGGTGGCCCACATCCCAGATGATCTTGTCCGTGGGCGAGTCGAACACACGGTGGAGCGCCAGCGTGAGTTCCACCACGCCCAGGTTCGGCGCCAGGTGGCCCGCGTTCCGTGCCACGGTCTGGATGATGACGTGGCGCATCTCGGCCGCGAGGGCGGCGAGCTGCGTGCGGTCCAGTGACTTGATGTCCGCCGGGGAGTGGATCTTCTCGAGCATGCTCATAGATGTAGGACCCGATAGCAGAAGATGGCACTGCCCACGCCGAGGGCGGCGCCGATGAACACCTCGAACGGCGTGTGGCCCAGGAGCTCCATGAGCCGCTGGGTCTCTTGCTCGGGGTGCTGGAAATGGCGATCGATCAAGCGGTTGAGCACCATGGCCTGGCGCCCGGCGGCTCGCCTCAGACCGGCTGCATCGTACATGACGATGAGACTGAAGTAGAGCGTCACCGCGAACAGTGCAGTGTCGAAGCCGTGCCACAGGCCGACTGCGGTCGAGAGCGCGGCCACCGAGGCGGAGTGCGAGCTTGGCATGCCGCCCGTCTCGACGAACCGGCGAAGGTTCCAGCGCCGGGTGCGGAGGAACGCCGCGAACCCCTTGTAGCCCTGCACGACGAAGCCGACCGTGAGGGCGATCCAGAATGGTTCCGTGGCTTCCTCCTTGGCGGCGTCCATGCGGCCTGCCCGGCGGGGGGCCAGGGGTGGATGGCGGGCGATGGTGCGGAGCGACGCGCGGGGTGTCAAGCGATGGTCATGCGCCGTGTCAGCCCGCACACGATCTACGCTCGCGAGTGCGTTCCTTTGCGAGTCTCGTGCCGAGTCGCGTCAGCGCGACAGCCGGATGCCGGCCGCGTTCAGCGCTCGCGCTTGGCGTGCGTCCTGGGCACCCGGACCGCCACGGCATACGCACGCGGCAGCACCACCATCCCGAGCGGCACCTGCCGCCAGTTGGGCCAGCGTGTCAGCTCGCCATCGCGGCGGCGCACCGCCATCTGGCTTGAGAGCCCGCCGTCCAAGAGCATCGCGCGACGGCAGCCCTGCGCGCGCATCCACACCGCCATCTCTCCCACCGTCGGTCCCCACGGCAGCTCCTCTCCCGCGGATCCCAAGCCCGTGAAACGCGTGAGCGCGACGAGCAGCTTCCCGTCCGGCAGCGTGCCGATCGCCAGGCGCGAATCACGGTGATCGAGGTTCGCGCCGCGGCCATTCGCCCGCAGCTCCCACGGCAGCCGACCGTCGCCGACGAGCAGCGCGGGGTACGACTGGAACGCCACTAGTGCCTCGTCACGCCGGGACGCGATCTCGCCCGGCTCCACGAGCGAGGCGCGGCCCTCGCGGTCCACGATGAATGCCATGCCGAGCGTCCCCGCGCCGACCGGCTGCTCCTCGCGGCCGTCGCGCACCAGCCAGCCCCACACCATGGGGCCGGTGAACTGACCGGCGTTCCATGCGGCCACGCCTTCCGGCGGCAAGCTGTCCACGGTCCAGGCGCCACGCATGCCGTGGTCGCGTGTGACGCTCCGCAACTCGAACCGCACCTGCATGGGGTCCAGCTTGAGCATCGTGGCGCGCACCGGGGCCAGCGGCCCGCGGCTCGCCATCGGTGTGTTCGCATGCCACACGCCGGGCGACACGCACTGCCACAGCATTCCGGCCGCCGCGGCGAGTGGCAGCCACGCGAACATCAGTACGTGGCCTCGATCAGCGGCATCAGCGAGTCACAGTTCTCCAGCAGCTGGTTCGCCTCGGTGGCCGTGTAGACGAAGTAGATCCCGGTGCCCTGGCCGGGGATGCGGAGCCCCTCGTCCTTGATCTTCGCGATCTTCTGCGCCGCGTCGGGTTCCTTCTTGAGCTTCTCGATGTATTTGCAGAATTCGACGATCCACTCTTTCCAGGACTGATAGGCGTAGTCGTCGCCCTTGGCGAACTGGTCGGACGCCCTCCCGAGCGCCTCGCGAGCCTGCTGGTACTTCCAGCTCTCGTTGTACTTGTCCGGGTCAGGTCCGCACTTGGCCGTCAGTGCCTTCTCCATCTCAGCTGCGACCGTCTCCACGTGCTTCTGCAACGCTTCGCCCGACTTCCCTTCCATGCCGGAAATGTAGGCCTGCGAGTGCTTCTGCCCTTCGGCGCTCAGCAACCAGTCCTGCCGGCACTTCTGGTAGGCCTCCTTCGACTTCACCGTCGCAAGGAACTTCGCGGCCCGCTCGCGCTCGGCAATCTCGAGCTGCATCGAAGCCTCGAACTTGGCGATGTTCTCGGGCGTCATGGGCGGCTGGATCCTCGACTGGATCGCACCCGACTCCGCCGCGCTGGTGGCAGTCGCGGCCGGCTTCTTCTCGCCCTTCACGGCCTTCATGGCCCGCTGCTTCAACGCGTCGCCAAGGCCGGCGTGGGCCGGGGCCGTGAGTGCGGCGAGTGCCACCAGCACGCCGAGCGTGCGGGCGAGTCGGTCGAGTCGGATCATGCTTGGGCTCCTTTCGAGAGCGATGTGCGTGAGATGACCAGACGGTGTTCTGTGTAGTCCAGCCTCGCACACTCTAGAGCTTGGCGAACTCCACGCGACGGTTCATGGCGCGGCCCTCGGACTTCGCGTTGTCCGCGACCGCTTGCGTGTCGCCCTTGCCCTGGGGGGTGAGCCGGTCCGCGGTGATCGAGAACTGCTCGGTGAGCACCCTCGCCACCGACTCGGCACGGCGCTTCGAAAGATCGAGGTTGCTTGCCGCGCTGCCGACGTTGTCGGTGTGCCCGGTGATCGTGAGCTTCGCGGTCGGGTTCTTCTCGAGCCACGCGGCGACCTGGCGGATCACCGGCGCCGACTCCGGCAGCACGACGTCCGAGCCGGTCGCGAAGCGGATGCCGTAGGTCACGAGCTTGCCGGTCGCGAGCATGTCCTGCGCGGGCTTGCAACCTTCGGCGAAGCGCACGTTCGTGATCCTCGGCTTGTTCTGCGCCCACAGCCGGATGTCGAGCGACGTGGGGGGACCCCAACGGTCATAGACCTCGGGCATGCTCACGAGCCGTTGCCGGTCCACGTAGCCCTTGAGGCCCTTGCCGCGCGCCATGAACATGACGTGGTGCCGGCCAGGAATCGTCGCGCCGTCCAGCGGTGTGTCGGACGTGAACTCACCCGTCCGGAAATACATGTTCGAGCCGTGCGGGAACGTCGCTTCCCAGATGGTGTTGTCGTCCTTCGACATGCCCTTCACGACCAGCGCGCCTTCCATCGGGTCCTCGCCGTAGAAGTCGAACTCGAGCGTCCAGTACTCGGGGAGCGATGGCGCGTCTGGCAGGCGCAAGCGCACGGTGCCGTCATTGCTCATGCAGCGGAGCCAGCGCTCGCCGGCCGATTCGGCAATCTCGAACGTGCCGATCATCGGCTTGAACTTCACCGGGAACTCGCCGAGGTCGTCCTGCGTGAAGTCGTCCGACAGGATGACCTTGTCACCCGGAACGAAGTCGAACTTGGTCGAGACCTCGGAGACCTTGGCCGCCGGTCCGGCCGCGGTCGTGCCGCCCTCGGGCGTGCGATCTTCCTTCGGGGTGTCGCCCGGCTTCGCCTCGCCCTTCTTCCCGGAGGCCGCCTTCTCGGCGTCCGTCGCGGCCTTCTCGATCGACTGATCGGTCTTCTGGTCGGTCTTCTGCTTGGCCTTTTCCTTGAGCTTCTGCTTGAGCGTGTCACCGAAGCCGGCCTGGCCGGGCTGAGCGACGAGCAGCCCGAGGAGCGCAAGGGTGAGCATGAGCGTGACGCAACGGATCAGGGATCGGCGGTTCATGAAAACCTCCCGAAGTCGGTGGAGCGGGCGAAGTCCACTCTCTAAAGCGCAAGTCACGGTCGAACGGGCGCATGCTGACGTGGGGGGCGGCGCGCCTGGCGGCGGTCGCCAGGGGCAGCCTACTGCTGGAACGACGATTGGCGGGGCCGAGGACGTCTCAGTTGGCCCACGGCGTTTCCGAGGCGCGCACCCGCCGCGCGAGTTCCGCGGTCGCCCCAACTCCACGACTGCACCATGGACTGGCTGGCCCGGTCAATCACCGGACCGCCCCGGACCCAGTCAGTGGGCGTCAGCGACGGTGAGCACAATCGCATCGCGGCTCGAAGCCAGTGCGGCTGGTTCTAGCTTTTTCGCTTGACCGATTCGCGAGCGCTGCTTCGCGAGATCCGCCGGAATCCTCACGGTCGCACGTCAGCGCGATCAGGGTGTGCGCTGATCGCCTGCCGCGGTCCAAGACGAGGATGTTCTCACGCGAGGTCGCTCGATTCGCCCTGCGCGGAAGCATGGAAGCCGAATTCGCCCATGCTCCAAATGACGCCGCCGCCGCCCCTCGGCGCCCGCCCCCGTCGAGGAGTCCGTCATGCCGAGCTACTCGCTCACGCACCTCGCGGATGCGGCGCTGCTTCGTGACCTCACGACGCTCGTCGCCAAGGACCGCATCACCACGGCCGAGCTGCTCGCGCACCTGGCCGAGGTGGATGCGCGCCAGCTCTACCTGCCGGCGGCGTATCCGTCGATGTTCGCCTACTGCGTTGGGGAGTTGCGGCTCTCCGAGGACAGCGCCGCCAAACGGATCCAGGCGGCGCGTACCGCGCGGCGCTGCCCGGGCGTGTTCGCCGCCGTCGCCGACGGCCGACTCCACCTCGCGGCCGTCGTGCTGCTCTCGCCGCACATTTCGCCGGAGAACGCTGCAGAGCTGATCGCGGCCGCGGCACAGAAGACCAAGGTCGAGATCGAGGCGCTGATCGCCGGGCGCGCGCCGAAACTGGAGATGCCGGCGCAGGTGTGCGCGGTCGAGCTGGCGGCGGAGTCTGCTCGTGAACATGCCCCGGGGCATGTTGTTTCGCACGTTCCGGCACCGTCGGGTGGGGACGTCCGCGACCAACGGCCCAACGTATCGGCGTGCAGCGCCGAGCGCTACGCGATCCAAGCCACGATCTCCCAGGCGGCACACGCCGACCTGCGCCATGCCCAGGACCTCCTCGCGCACCAGCTTCGGCCGGGCGACCTGGGTGCCGTCCTCGAGCGCGCGCTACGGGTGCTCGTCGAGAAGCTCGAGCACCGGAAGTACGCCGCGACCTCGCAGCCGCGCGCGGCACGGTCGATCAGGGGCGGCCGCCACATCCCCGCGAGCGTCCGACGCGCGGTCCTGGCGCGGGATGGCGAAGGGTGCACGTTCACGAGCGACGCCGGACAGCGCTGCGAGTCCACGAGGTTCCTGGAGTACGACCACGTCCTCCCGGTCGCGCGTGGCGGCGAGTCAACCGTCGCCAACCTCCGCCTGCGTTGTCGCGCGCACAATCAGTACGCGGCCGAGCGTACGTACGGGGTGGGTTCATGCGGCAGAAGCGCGAAGAGGCGAAGGAGCGCTCGGCCCAGCGGCGGCGGGTCAAGGGCTGCGCCGAGGAACTCAAGCCCTACCTCAAGACGCTCGGATTCCGCGCTCAGGAGATCCGCCGTGCGGCCGAGCATTGCGCCACGCTCGCAGGTGCGTCACTCGAAGACCGCGTGCGAGCCGCGTGCCGGATGCTGAGCCCGGTGCGGCCGTCCCCGTCAATCGTCGCCACGGGTGTCCCGCAGGCTCAAGCGACAGCGACGTGACTCAGCCGAACCGTCGCGCGAGCTCCTGCACGAACCCCGCGAGCTGCACCTTGCGGCAGTGCTCCCGCTCGACGAACGTGCGGGCACGGGCCGCGGGCTCGCGTCGCGCGCTCGCGCGCCGGGTCGGGGCCGCGACCCTACCGCTCCCGCTTCGCGAGCGCTTCGATCAGCCGGAGCAGTCGCTCGGGCTTCGCGCAGCGGCGCGCGAGCGCGCCCCGTACCGCGCGCAACAGCCTGATCGCCTCGCGACGCGCGCGCGACTCCCCCACCGCGGCTGGGTACGTGGCCTTGCCGCGCGCGGCGTCCGTGCCGGGACGCTTGCCGAGCGAGCGCATCGAGCCCGCGGCGTTCAGCAGGTCGTCCTGGATCTGGAACGCGAGCCCGATCATGCGGCCGGTCTCGTCCAGCGCCTGCACGGTGTGCTTGTCGGCGTCGCCGGCCAGTGCCCCGAGTGCCAAGGACGCGCCGAACAGCGCGCCGGTCTTCCGTTCGTGGATGTCGCGCGCCAGGCGCGCGGTGGGCTTCCTGCCTTCCGCGCCGATGTCCAACGCTTGGCCGCCCACCAGCTGGATCGCGCCGGCGGCATGCGCGAGCCTGCGAACCGCGTCATTGACGCGCGCGGGCGGCACGCCGTCGTCGGCGAGGCGCGTGAGCTCCTCGAACGCGAACGCCAGCAGCGCGTCGCCCGCCAGCACGCCGAGTGCCTCACCGAACTTCTTGTGCGTCGTGAGCCGTCCGCGGCGATAGTCGTCGTCGTCCATCGCGGGCAGGTCGTCATGGACGAGCGAGAACGCGTGCACGCACTCCACGGCCACCGCGGCCGGCAGTGCGCGCTTCCACGGGCCGCCGACCGCCTCGCACGCGGCCAGCACGAACAGCGGCCGCACGCGCTTGCCGGGCGAGAGCGCGGCGTAGCGGAGCGCCTGGCCCACGCGCCCCGGGCCGTCGGCGCGGGCGCGGAGCACGCGCGCCAGGCGCTGCTCGATCGCCTTGCGCATGGGCTCCATGCCGGCGACGAACGACGCGGCCGGCCGTCCCGCAGGACGTCGCGGCGCCGTCGAGCGCGCACGCGCACTCACGCGCTTCGCGCCGGCGCGCTGCTTCGTGTGGGTGCGCCGCTTCAGAGCGGCAGCTCGCCCTCGGCCGACTCCCGGCCGGAGGCAAGCTCCATGGGTTCGGTCGAAGGGGCAGCCCCCTCCTTCTCCACCAGCCGCTCGATGCGCTTCTCGGACTCGTCCAGCACCAGTTGCAGCCGGCGCGAGAGCTTGATGCCCTCTTCGTATCGGCTGATCGAGTCCTCGAGCGACAGCTCTCCGGACTCGAGTTCCTCCACGATCGCTTCCAGCCGCTTCATGCTCTGCTCGAAGTCGAGCAGCGCGTCGGCGGCCGTCTCGGCCTTGGCGCGTGCCATCAGTTCCCTCCCTTTCGATCCCTCGCGCGGGTCGCGCCGCTCGGGCCCTGCTCTCCCGCGCGGATCTTGGTCACGGTCGCGTCGGCCTCGCCGCGCGCGAACTCCAGTGTCACTGCGTCACCGGGCACGAGCGCCGCCGCGCTGCGCACGAACTTCCCGTCGGCGGCCCGCACCAGCGCGTAGCCGCGTTCGAGCACGAGCCGGGGCGAGAGCGCGCGCAACCGGTCGGCGAGCGCCAGCGAGTGGCGCCGGCGGTCGTGCACGCGCATCACGATGGCATCCTCCAGGCTCAAGCGCGAGCGGCCGAGCACGGCGCGGGCTTCCACGAGTCGCCGCGGCACTGCCTCGCGCAGCCCCCACGCGCCGCGGGCGTGCTCCAGTCGCTCTTTGGCCGCCTCGAGTGCCCCGGCCACGCCGCCGTCCAACCTGTCGCGAAGCTCGTCCGTCCGCTGCCGCCACAGGACGAACAGGTCTTTCACACGCCTGAAGCCGTGCTGCTTGAGCATGGCGGAGAGCTCGCGCCTCAAGCGCTCGAGCCGCGTGCGAACGACTGCCCCCAGCCGCTGCGCGAACGTCTCGACACGATGCTTCGTCTCGCGCGCGTCGCGCACGGCCAGCTCGGCGGCGTTGCTCGGCGTCGCAGCACGCACGTCGGCGGCGAGGTCGGCGAGCGTGGT
>JAHFBW010000092.1:0-420 GCA_023249845.1 Candidatus Eiseniibacteriota bacterium | reverse complement strand
GCGCCGCCCCAGCGGTCGAAGCACTCGATGGCCGCGGCGATCTCCGCGGCCGCGCCCTCGCCCTGCACCTTGACCGGCGCCAGCACGATACCGATGCCCGGCCAGCGCGTGCGCAACACCTTCACGATGTCGCGGACGGCCGCGCCGACGGGCGACGTGACCACGCCCACGGTGCGCGGGTAGCGCGGCAGCGGCCGCTTGCGCGCGGCGTCGAACAACCCTTCGGCGGCGAGCCTGCGCTTGAGCTCTTCCAACTGCGCGAGCAGCGCTCCGATGCCCGCGGGCCGCATCTGCTTGATGACGAGCTGGTATTGGCCGCGCGGCTCGTACACGTTGATCTCGCCGAAGGCCTCCACCTCCAGCCCGTCCTTCGGCGCGAACGAGAGCTTCATCGCGGCGTTCCGGAACATCGCAGCGTCG
>JAHFBW010000378.1 GCA_023249845.1 Candidatus Eiseniibacteriota bacterium | reverse complement strand
GAAGCACGACGGCTCCCGGCATCACGGGGTCGGCATCCACCCGGAGATCACTGTCTCGCGGACCATCGCCGGCCTGGTCGCGAGCCGCGACGAAGCGCTGGAGAAGGCAATCGAAGTCGTGTCGCGGCAGCGGTGACGCGCGGCCGCCGCGGCTGACGCACGCGAACGACTACAGCACGTCCGCCAGCGTCAGCTCGACAGTCTCCTCGTGCAGCTCGCGTTCGTAGGTGAGCTTGACCACGGTGCCGGCGGTGCCGTCCTGCAGCAGAGCGTCGAGTTCTTCGGGCGTCCACTTCTCGATGGGCTTGCCGTTGATGGCGCGCAACACGTCGCGAATCTTGAGTCCGGCGTCCTCCGCCGGCGAGTGCCGGACCACGCCGAACACCACCACCACGCCCGCCCAGCGCGTGAACCACAGGCCGCTGCGCGTGAACGCCTCGCGCTGGGCGTAGCGCGCGCCCTTCTGGAGCCACAGCGTGCCGTGCGCGTAGTCGAACGTGCAGCGGAAGCGCTCGAGCACCGTGGTGCCGATGTTGCCCTGGATCTCCTTGCTGCCGGCGCCGCCCTGGTGGTGGGTGGTGAGCCCCGCCACCGGCTCCACGAACCGGAACGGACCCAGTTCGAGCGAGTCGAGCCGGCACACGTTCTCGACGAACGCGCCGCCGATGCCGCCGACCCAGTGCTGCACCTCCTTGTGCCTGGTACCGAGCAGTCCGCACTTCATGACCTGCTCCGCTCCCACCGACAGCACGCTGGCGTTGCCCACGTCCACGATGTACGTGCCCTTGCAGTGGCCGTTCAGCGTCGCCTCGACGCTCGGCACGTTGCCGTGCAGCGTCATCGGGATGGCGACGCCCGGGCCGGAGTGCGCGTAGGTCGGGGGGTCGTAGAGCGTCAGCACCTGGCGGTCGAAATCGATCTCGAGCGTGAAACGGCTGAGCACGTCGTAACCGATCAGGCCGGCGGTGCGGCCCCACTCCACCGAGCTCATGCCGGGCTGGAGTTCGATGACGCCCGCGCGCAGGTCGTGAAGCTCGACCGCCTTGTCGTTCGTGCCGGCCCAACGCAGCGACTTGAGTGGGGTGAAGCCGAACGTGTCGTAACCGCCGACGCCCTCGGCGATGTGCTCGCCCTCGGCCTGCAGACCCAGCGTCTGCGCGTAGCTGCGGTCGAGGCAGGTGTTGAACGCACCCGTGTCGAGGATGAACTCTGCGGGCGGCGCGCCGTTCACCGACAGCGACACCCACACCGACCCGCGCCGGTAGTGGAACGGCAGCTCGATCCTGCCGCGCGCGCCGTGCCATGTGACCGGTGACGCGGTGGTGGCGGGCGGTGAGAACGCGCCGGCCTCGCGCGGACCCTCGGCCCACACGCTGTCCAGCTCGGCGCGATGGTAGCTCGACGGGAACTCTGGCATGCCCACGGCCGCGACGCCGGCGCGCTTGCGCCCGGCGAGTGTCTTCCACGCCGACAGGTCCTCGTTCCAGTCGTACTGGTCGCGGCGGTGCGTGATGCGCACGAGCAGGCCGGTGTTCTGGTCGAACCACAACGTCTGGCGCGGGCCCACCGGCGGCGTCACCTCGATCGCCTGCAGCGTGCGGCCGGACAGGAACGAACTCGCGCCGAGCGTCAGGCGGGTGGTGGTGTCACGTGCCCACTGCTCGGAGGCGAACCACGCCTCGGCGCGCAGCGCCTCGAGGTCCTTGCCCTCGAGCGGACCGACCTTGCGCGAGGTGAAGTCCGTGGTCCAGCCGCGCACGCCGTCGTAGCCCATGCGCGTGCGCAACAGGCCCAGGTGCTCGTTGCGCAGCACGTGGTTGGCGCCGCGGCGCCACTCCTCGAACGTACCCTCCATGCCTGCGTCGACCATCCGGCCGCGCGCGTGCAGCAACGTGTCGGCCTCGAGCGCGGCGCGGCCTCCCGTCACGACCACGTAGCGCTCGACCACGGCACGCGCCGCCGCCAGCGGGTCGGTGGTCGCGGACGCGGTTGCGGCGAGACTACTGCCGGTGGCGCACAGCAGCGCGAGAACGGTTCCCCTCATGCGGCCCTCCCTGGCCGGAGAGCAACCCGGCGGCCTCAGGGGTCATCGGCCGCAAGGGCGGGGGCCATGAGGGATGCGGCTACCCCTCGCGGTGGACGATGTCGGGCGAAAACGCCGGCAGGCAGATGGCCACGTACTCCGCCCCACCCGGCTCGGGCGTGGAATAGCGCACACGTTCGCCGGGCGCGACCGTCACGAGTTCGCCTGCGCGCACGTCGAGCGTGCCACCGTCGTGCTCCACGCGCAGCAGGCCGCAAATGACGAGCGTGTGTTCCTCGAACTCCGGGCGCTGGCCCGGCTCGACCCAGCCTTCCGGGCTGCGCATGCGGGCGATGCTCACGTGCGTCGAGCCCGTGTTGATGCGGCCCATGTACTCGTCGATCAGCTTGGGCTTGTTCCCGGCGGCGGTGATGCGTGCCGGGAGCGTGATGTGCTGGGGCATGTCGTGCTCCTTGGGACCGAAGCGAGTTCGTGCCCGGACGGAGTCTGACCCCGCCGGGCCCTGATCATGAAGTCTTCCGCCGACTCGTGCGTTGCCAGAGCAGGAACACCGGCCAGCCGGCGAACAGCAGCCCGATGCCGATCGCGCCATTGCGCGGATCGTGTACCAGCGCCTGCACGACAATCCACGCGCTCGCGGCAATGAACGCGAGCGTCGTGAACGGATGACCTGGGATGCCGGCGCCCGCAGCGCGGCCCGCGCCGGCGTCGGCCGTCCGCAACCGGAATACGCACGCCGCCGTGAGCCCGAAAAAGATCCAGTCGGCGGACAC
>JAHFBW010000003.1 GCA_023249845.1 Candidatus Eiseniibacteriota bacterium | reverse complement strand
CGCCCACGACCAGGGCACGCGTGCCGGGAAGCGGATGGCGAGGATCGAGGCTCACTGGAGCTTGAACGTGGACAGCGACAGGAGTGCCAAGAGCGCCCCGGCGATGTAGAAGCGCAGGACGACCCGAGATTCGGGCCAGCCGATGAGTTCGAAGTGGTGATGGAGTGGTGACATGCGAAGGACGCGCTTGCCGGTGAGCTTGAACGACGTCACCTGCAGCATCACGGACAGCGCCTCGGCCACGAACACGCCGCCCACCAGCACGAGCCAGAACTCGCGCTTGATGAGCACCGCGACCACGCCGAGCGCGCCGCCCAGCGACAGTGAGCCCGTGTCGCCCATGAAGACGTCGGCGGGGTGGCAGTTGTACCAGAGGAAACCCAGCGCGGCGCCCAGCACCGCGGCGCAGAACACGGTGAGTTCACCCGCGAACGGCAAGTAGCCGGTGTTCAGGTAGGCGCTGAATTTGGCGTGGCCCGTCAGGTAGCACATGCCGGCGAACGCGATGGCCGCGATCGCCACGAGCCCCGAGGCCAGCCCGTCCAGGCCGTCGGTCAAGTTCACCGCGTTCGACGCGCCCGTGATGACGACGATCACGAACGGCACGAACAGCCAGCCGAGGTCGAAGTAGAACGATTTCAAGAATGGCACGTGCGTGAGCGTGGGCGAGCTGCCGGGCTCGGGCCAGGACAGCACGCATATCCCGACGATCGCACCGATGACGAACTGCCCCGCGAGCTTGTAGCGGCCGAGCAGTCCCTTCGGCAGCTTCTTCACGACGCGCAGCCAGTCGTCCAGCAACCCGATGCCGCCCAGCCACAGCGTCGTGCCGAGTGCCAGCCACACCTGGCGATTGTGAAAGTTGCCGCACAACAGGACCGGGATGCCGATCGCCGCCAGCATGAGCAGGCCGCCCATCGTGGGGGTGCCGGCCTTCACGTAGTGCGACTGCGGCCCCTCCTCGCGCACCTTCTGTCCGAGCTTCACCCGGCGCAGCCACTCGATCATGGGCGGCCCGAGCAGGAAGCTGATGCCAAGCGCGAGCACGGCCGCGAGCGCCGCGCGCACCGTGATGTACTTGAACAGGTTAAGGAACGACAGCCCGTGAACCGTGTGTAGTGGGTAGAGCCACTCGTAGAACACGCGGGAGATCTCCTCAGGCTTCGACCGGGAGCCCGGCCAGGATGTCCTCGAGCGCTGCCCCGCGTGAAGCCTTGAGCAGCACGACCACCCCCGGTGCCAACTGCTCGCGAAGCGCGGCGGCGAGCGCGGGCTTGTCGGGAAACGTGAGCACATGTACTCCGGCGGCACGCGCGCCGGCCTCGTAGTCCGAGGCGTGCACACCCACCACCCACAGCTCGGCGCCGCGCACGGCGCCGCCCACCTCGCGATGCAGATCAGCCGCGGTGTGACCCAGTTCCTTCATGTCGCCGAGCACCGCGATGCGGCGTTTCGCGCGCGGCCAGCGCTCGAGTGTCGCGAGCGCCGCGTGCATCGAGTCGGGGTTCGCGTTGTAGTGGTCCACGAGCAGCGTCGCGCCAGCGACGTGCTGCACTTGCATGCGGCCCTTGAGCGGCCTCTTCGCGGCGAGCGCGTCCACCACCGCGACGGGATCGAGCTTGCGATAGCGCGCCACGGCGAGCGCCGCGAGCGCGTTGCAGACCTGATGTTGCCCGATCAACTGGAGATGGAGCGGTGGAAATCCCGCGACATGCAGGCGCGAGCCGGCCTCGCCCAGGTCCTCCCATCGCTCGGGGCGCACCGCAGCACGCGCGGCGAGGCCGTACGTGATGACCTCGGCTGGTGCGCCCTTCACGGCTTCGAGGAGCCGCGGCGAGTCCGCGCCCACGAACGCGGGCGCGCCGCGGTGGAGCGCCCATGCGAGCGACGCTTTCTCGCGCGCGATGCCTTCGAGCGATCCCAGGTTCTCGAGGTGGGCGGAGCCGGCGTTGGTGATGACACAGGCGTCGGGCCGGGCGATCGCCGCCAGCGCCGCGATCTCGCCGGCGTGATTCATGCCCATCTCGATCACCGCCGCGTGATGTTCGGGCGCCAGCCCCATGAGCGTGAGCGGCACGCCCCAATGGTTGTTGAGATTCCCCTCGGTGCGGAGCACGGGACCCGCCGTGGCGAGAGCGGAGGCGACCAGCTCCTTGGTCGTGGTCTTGCCGGCGCTGCCCGTCACCGCCACCATCCAGCCTGGCCACAGCTCGCGCAATCGCCCGGCAAGGCGCTGGAGCGCCGCGGTGACGTCCTCGACCAGCACGAGCGGACCCAGCGGCAGCTCGGCGATGCGCGCGTGCACCGCGCGCGCGCACAGCGCGGCGCCCGCGCCGCGCGCGAACGCCTCGTCCATGTACGCGTGGCCGTCAGTGCGGCTCCCGGGGAGAGGCACGAACAGCATGCCGGGCTCGATCGCGCGCGTGTCGAGCGTGGCCCCGGAGACGCCGTCGCGAAGCAGCGCTTCGCGCGCGGTGGCGTCGGCGGGCACGTCGTTCACGACCAGATCGCCGGCCGCCCATTGTGCGAGCTGGACGAGCGTCACGTGCGCTGGACGCGGGCCGTTCACGTGCGTCCCCCCCGTGCAAGGGCCAAGAGCTCGCGTGCGACGGCGCGGTCGTCGAAGGGCTTCACTTCGGTCCCGATGGTCTGCGTGGTCTCGTGACCCTTGCCCGCGACCAGCACCCAGTCGCCCGCCCGCGCCTCGGCGAACGCGGCGGCCATGGCGGCGCGGCGATCCAGGACCACGATGAGCCGGCCGGTGGGGTCACCCGCCACGATCTCGGCGGCGATCGCGGCCGGATCTTCCGACCGCGGGTTGTCGTTCGTGACCCAGGCGCGATCGGCGCCCGTTGCGGCGACCGCACCCATGAGCGGCCGCTTGCCGCGGTCACGGTCGCCGCCACATCCGAACACGACCAGCACGCGTCCGCTCGCGTGCTCGCGGCAGGCGGCGAGCGAACGCTCGAGCGCGTCGGGCGTGTGCGCGTAGTCCACCGCCACGCCGAAGTCCTGTCCGGCTGGCACGCGTTCGAGGCGTCCCGGCACGCCCGGTGCCGCCTCGAGCCCGCGCACACAGGTGCGCGCGGGCACGCCGAGCGCGCGCGCGGCGGTGAAGGCGCCCGCCGCGTTCCACGCGTTGAACCGCCCGAGCAGCGGCAGTAACAGCTCGTGCTCGGCGCCATCTCCGGTCTCTCGTAGGCGCAGGTCGAGGCCGCTCGGACGTGCCGAGACCTCGACCAGGGACACGCCGTCCTGACCGGCCACGTTCGCGACCGATCCGAAGCGCGTGACGCGCATGCCGCCCTTCGAGGCGGCGGAGACCACCGTGGCCGCATGCCGGTCGTCGGCGTTCACCACCGCGGTGCACGGCTTCTCGCGGCCGCCGTTTCGCCCGTCGAACAGCATGAGCTTCGCGTCGAGGTAGGCTTCCATCGTGCCGTGGTAGTCGAGGTGGTCCTGCGTCAGATTCGTGAACACACAGGCGTCGCACGCCGTGCCCCACGTGCGGCGCTGCGCGAGCGCGTGGCTGCTCGCTTCGAACGCGACGCACTGGACACCCTTGGCGCCCATGTCCGCGAGCAGCGACTGGAGCTCGGGCGCCTCGGGCGTTGTGAACGCCGAGGGCCGCTCCGTTCCGCCGATGCGGACGCCCGTGGTGCCGATGACGCCGGTGCTCCAGCCCGCGGCGGCGGCGATCGCCTCGAGCAGCCAGGTCGTCGTGGTCTTGCCGTTCGTCCCCGTCACGCCCACGACGCGCAGCGCGCGGGACGGATGACCGTGGAACGTGCCGGCGGCCTGGGCGAGCGCCAGCCGGGGCTCCGCGACCTCGACGAGCGTACACCCCGCGGCCGCAAGGCCGCGCGGTCCGAACACCGCGGCGGCGCCCGCGGCCGCCGCGCTTGCCGCGAACCGGACGCCGTCCGCGCGGACACCGGGGAGCGCGAAGAAAGCGTCACCCGGCTGCACCTGCCGCGAGTCCAGCACGAGACGGCGAATGTCGAGGTCGGTGGTGCCGTGCACGGCGAGCGTTTCCACGCCGGCGAGGAGCTGGTGCAGCATCACGGGCGGCGCAGCCGTACGGCGAGCGGGCCGCTCGCGGGCGAGGCGGGCGTGGACGGTCGTGACGCGGAGCCCGCGTCGTCGGGACCCAAGGGCGAGCACCAGAGCCGGCAGGGGCCCGCGAGCGGGAGCCGCGTGCCGGGCGCCGGCGACTGCCGCGTCACGAATCCGCTCCCGGAGATGCGCACGGGCACGGCGCGCTGCGTCAGCCGGCGCATCGCTTCGCGCACCGGCAGTCCGACGAGATCGGGAAGCGCGCGGCTGACCGAGTCCTGTGGCGCGGCGAGGTATGCGAGCACGATCGAACCGCGTTCGACCGGCTGTCCGGCCGCGGGCACCTGCGACAGGACGCGCGGACCCGTACCCTCGAAGCGAGCGTGCAGGCCGTAGTCGGCGAGGCGGCGCTCGGCGTGCCGCGGCGGCAGGAGCCGAAGGTCGGGCGCAGTCACGGCGGGCACGCTCGGAGGACGCATCGCCACCGAGGCGTTCACGGGGTCGAACCCGGGCCATGCCATACGCTGCAGGTCCAGGAGCACCTCGCGAAACACCGGTGCCGCGACCTGGCCGCCGTAGTAGCGCGCCCCGCGCGGCTCGTCAATCACCACGACGCCCACGAGTCGCGGCCGGTCGGCGGGCGCGATGCCCGCAAACGACGCCACGTACATCCCGCGGCCGTAGGTGCCGACGTTCGCGTCGTACTTCTGAGCCGTCCCCGTCTTCCCCGCGATGCGCAGGCCGGGCAGGCGCGCCGACGTGGCGGTGCCGCTGTCCACCACGGCGCACAGCATGTCGAGAAGCGTGCCGCTCGTGCCGGCGCTGAACACGCGGTGCGATGGCTGGGGCGTGCCGCGCCGCAGTTCGCGTCCATCCGCGTCCTTGATCGAGCGCACGAGCATGGGCTGCATGAGCACGCCGCCGTTCGCCACCGCGGCGTACGCGAGCGCCAGCTGCAGCGGCGTCACCGTGATCTCGTGGCCGATCGCGATCGTCGGCGTGGAGCGCGACTGCCACGCCGAGACCGGGCGCAGCCGGCCCGCGGTCTCGCCCGGGAACTCCACGCCCGTCATGCCGCCGAAGCCCAGCGCCGAGGCGTAGCGGTGCAGCCGTTCGGCGCCGAGCTTCAACCCCAGCCGGCCCATGACGATGTTGCTCGACATCTGCATGGCACCGAAGAACGTGAACGAGGCGGCCTCGTGCGTATCGTGGATGACACAGCCCGGCACGAGCTCGGCCTCGCCGCTCGCGGACGCCTCGAACCGGTCGCTCGGGCGAGCGAGGTGTTCCTCGAGCACCGCGCCGCTCACCACGACCTTGAACGTCGAGCCCGGTTCGTACTGGTCGGTGAACGTCCAGTTGCGCGACTTGCCCGGCGGAAGGTGCGGCACGCATGCGGAGGCGAGGATCTCTCCTGTCCACGGGTCCAGGAACACCGCGAACCCGCGCTGCGCGTGGAGCGAGTCCACAGCCTCGGCGAGGTGGTGCTCGACGATGCTCTGGAGATCGCCGTCGAGCGTGAGTTCGACCGAGGCGCCGTCGCGTGCGGGACGGCCCTCGGCGCCGGGCAGCAGCAGGCTCATCTGCGACGAACCCGTCGGCACCATCGTCACCCAGCCGGTGCGGCCGCCGAGCAGGTTCTCGAACTGGTACTCGAGGCCGTCCACGCCGACATTGTCGCGATTCGTGCGGCCCAGGATCTCGGCTGCGGCCTCACCCAGGCGATAGAAGCGGCGCGACTCGTCTTCCACCACGACGCCTTCGAGCTTCGCCTCGCGGATGCGCTCTCCCTCCTCGGGCGGCAGGTCGCGCGCGATCCACGTGTAGGTCTTGAGCGAGCGCAACCGCTTCGCGAGTTTGACGGGCGAGTCGTGCGTCACCGGCGCGAGGACGCGCGCCACGGCCATGGGGTCCGTGAGCTGCGGCGGGTACACGGCGACCTGGCTCACGCCGAGGTCGTGCGCGAGCACCTTGCCCTGCCGGTCCGTGAGGACGCCCCGTCGCGGCAGGATCTTCCGGTGGTGTTGCTGGTTCTCGCGGGCGCGTGCGGCATAGTGGCCGTGCATCGCGGTCTGCAGCACCGCGACGCGCACCCACAGGCACGTGAGCCCCAGAAAAAGACCGGCCGCAGCCAGCAGCACCCGACTCTTGCGCATCTCCTTGTGGGCCAACAGTTCCCTCCATGGAACGGCGGTTCACGCAGACCGCCGGCCCCACTTGCGCGGTGCTGTGACGCGGCCGGTACGACAGCTCGCTCGCCGGATCGGCGATTCGGTCAGTTCACGTGGCGGCCCCGTGCCTTCGCTTCCGGCACGAGAGACTGGAGCGCGCGACCCGCCGCGGCGAGCAGCGCGGGCGAGCCCTTCGGGTCCGCCGCGGCCCCGTCCTCCTCGAGGTAATCCGCGGGCAGCCACACGACCTGCGTGGCGTCCGCGGGACGCACGCCGGCGCTGAACGCGAGCGAGCCCACCTCGGAGCGCCGCGTGTTCTGGTCGAGTTGTGCGCGGGTCCACTCGAGGTCGTTACTGGCGCGCTGCAGCTGTTCGTTCGCACGGCCGGCGCGCAGGGACAGGCTGGCGACGGCGGACTGCTGCCAGACTTCGAGCAGCAGGATGGCGAGCAGCAGGAGGGCGCCCAACAACCAACCCGGCTGGAGCGCGCGGGCGTCGGTCATGCGCCATGAGGGGGCGGTTCGCTTCCCTGCACGTCTCATCTCGGATTCCTCCGGAAGGCCCTGAGGCGCGCGCTCCGCGCGCGCGGGTTCGACTCCTGTTCCTGCTCCGACGGGGTGACCACACGCTTGGTGAGTTCATGCCAGGGGCCCGGCGCGGGCTCGTCGGCCGCGGGGGGAAGGCGGCGCGAGCCCGCGCGCGGGACGCCGCGCAGCGCCTGCTTCACGCGCCGGTCCTCGCCCGAGTGGTAGGACAACGTCACCACCACGCCGTCGTCGGCCATGACGTCTCTGAGCCACGCCAGGCCCGCTTCCAGGTCCGCCATCTCGTCGTTCACCCAGACACGCAGCGCCTGGAACACGGGAGCGACCGCGCCCGGCCGCGTGTCGTGAAGCACTCGGCTCGCGAGACCCGCAAGCTGCCGCGTGCTCGTGAGTTCGCCGGCGCGAGTCGCGACCAGGATCGCACGCGCCATCGCGCGGGCCGGACGCACGTCACCGTGCGTGCGCAGCACGCTCGTCAGTTCGTCCTCGTCCGCGTGCAGAAGTTTCTCGGCGAGCGTCTCGCCCCGGCTCGTGTCCATGCGCAGGTCGAGCGGTCCCTCCTGCCGGTAGCTCATGCCACGCGCGGGATCGCTGATCTGGCGCGACGAGAGGCCGTAGTCGAAGAGCGCTCCCGCGAGACGTTCGCCTCCGCTGGCCGCGTGGCTCGCGGGCAGGTCGCGAAACGTCCCGTGCACGAGCGTCACCCGACCTCCGAAACGCACCAGGCGCTGGCGAGCAAACGCGAGCGATGCCGGGTCGCGATCGCTCCCGAGCAGACGCACGCCGGGGTCGGCCAGCAACAGGGCTTCGGCGTGACCGGCGTCACCGAGCGTGGCGTCGAGGAACAGGCCCGGCCGCGGTTCCAAGAAAGCAAGCGTCTCGCGCACGAGAACCGGCTCATGAAGCGCGCTCACGTTCTCGTCCGGGGTCACCGGGAGCCGCCTCCAGCAGCTCCGTCGCCGAAGGCCAGCAGGCGAGCTTGGCGTCGGAGCCCGTGAGCCGGAACAGATCGCGGAGGTATCGGGACAGGCCGCATAGTCCCACTGCGCCGGCATGCGCCTCGAACCGGACGAGCGCGTTCGCGAGCCGCGGCACCAGCCGATAGTCGATGTGCAGGAGCTGCGAGCAGTCCACGACCAGACGTGTCACGCCGCGCGCCGCGAGGTCGTCCAGCGCCCGCTCGATGCCGCGCGCGGCCGACAGGTCCACCCAGCCACGCAGCGCGAGCAGCCCGACCCGGCCGGCGGGCCGCTCGTGCACCTCGAGCCGCGCGGCAGCGCCGTGGCGGCCGCGCGTGAACTGGAGGTTCATCGTCACGGACGTGCGATCCTCGCTCGATCCGGCCCGCGTCACCATCACTCGCCTCCCAGCACCTTCTCCGCCAGGGCATCGTAGTCCGCCGCCTCGGTGACCAGACCGCTCTGGAACCGCGCCGGCGCCCAGAGCTCGATGCGTCCGACTTGGCCATGCAGCACGGCTTCCTTGCCGAGACCTGCATGGCCCATGAGTGACGGGGAGATCGTGATGCGTCCTTGCTTATCCACCGTCACCTTGCTTGCTCCAACCAGCGCGGTCCGCGCGAACGCCCGATGATCCTTGGGCCCCGTCGACAGTCGCTGGAGCAATTCCTCGAGGCGCTTCCAATCCTCTTGCGCGTATAGCCACACGCAGCCGTCGAGACCTCGCATCATCACGAACTTCTCGAGCGGCTTCTTCGTCCCCCCGACGTGCCGCATCGCGGCCGGCACCACGACGCGATTCTTGTCGTCGATCGAATACGTCTCGGTGCCGAGAAAGGTCGCCATCGCGTGAGCGCTCCACGGGGAACCACTGCTCCCCAAGACTTACCACGGCTCCCCACCGCTCCCCACAGCCGCGCAAGATAGGCTCTGCGCTTCGCCTGAGTCAAAAGAAAAAAGCGGCGAGTCCGACGTTTCCTGACTGCACGGGCGTGCAGTCGGCCCATCGCCGCTCAGCGAGCGGCGGCGAGCGAGTCGTACGCGGCCCAGTCGATGCGATAGAAGGTGTACACCGCCGCATCGGGGCGGGCGATCCCCAGATTCGGCACCGAGGCCGAACCGAGCGGAACGAGCGCGACGGCCCACGGGCTTCTTCGCTGCAGGTCCCACGCAGTCGCGGCGCGGTCCACGAGGAAGCCGGGACGTGAGAATCGCGCGAATTCGAACCGCGACACCGCTTCCTCCTGCGGCCAGCGCCGCAAGACCGGCACCATCTCCGGTGTGACGAGCCCGGCCAAGTCCACGACGCGTCGTCGCGAGAAATAGCCGAGTGCGCCGATGTCGGGGGCGGCGATCACCGCGTCCGCGGGCGCGTGGTCGTGGAACCAGCGACCCCACGGAATCAGACTCGCTTCCAGGCCGGCGCTGAACGAATCCACCTGGGGCCGCACGACCCGCCGCCACACGATCACGTTCTGCGCGAGCACGACGCCGGCGAGCACCAGCCCGATCACGGCGACGCGCGCGTCCGAGCGCGCGAGTCGGGCCGGGGTGGCCGTGGCGGGTGTACTCGCCGGGCGCATCTCGAGCGCACGGTCGAGCGTGCGCCAGGCGAGCCAGTCCACGATCGGCAGAAGTGGCACCAGGTAGCGCGACAACACGGGGACGCCGCGCAGCATATAGAGGAGGGGCACGGCAGCGAGCCAGGCCCACGGCAGCCCGCGGAGCAGCGGCCGCAATGCCGGCCGACCCGCGCGCGCGAATCGGAGCGCCAGCAGGATGAGCAACACGACGACCAGAACGCCATCCGTGGCGGCGACGATCCCCGCCTGCCGTTGGAACTGCTCGACGTGGTAGTCAAGCCCCACCCCTCCCGCCGCCTTGGCCGCGAGCGTGTTGGGCCACGCCCCGCCGAAGTACACACTTGCGAACACGAGCCAGCCGCCCTGGACGAACAGCGCCGGCCACAGCTCGGCGAGCGCGCGCCGGGCACCCCGAACCGGGCCTTCCTCCACGACGCGAACCAAGGCCCACAGCAGCACGAGCAGCACGCACTCGGGCCGAACGAGCGCGGCGAGCGACCACAACAGGCTCGCCGCGCGCGGTCGGCTCCCCCAGCGCTCGCCGGAGGTGAATGCCACGAAGCCCGCGAGCACGAGCGCCACCGCGACAGGCGTCTCCATGCCCGAGAGCGACCAGCGCGACATCCAGGCATGCCCCGCCCACGCGAACGTGGACGCGGCGCGGAGCCACGGGCTCGAGAGAGTCTGCCGCATGAGCGCAACCCACAGCAGCAGTGACGCGAGCGTAGCGAGCGCTCCCAATACGCGCGCAACAACGAGCCCGTCTCCTCCGAGCGCGATGCCGTCGGCCAGGAGCAGAACCCAGAGCGGGCTCGTATTGCCGTAGACGCGCTCACCCGGGTTGAAAACGAAACCGCGACCCTCGGCGACGTTTCGCGCGTACTGTAGATGAATGAACGTGTCGTCCGTGAGGTAATGACGCAGCGGCCACGCGAGCGCCGCGCAAAGCAGCACCGCGACGACGAGCGCGACGCGTTCGATGCGTGCGCCGGGGTCCGACGGCGTCATGCCCGTTCCACGAGCGAGTCGAGCGCGCGTGCGAGCTCGCCGGCGAGACGCTCGCGCGCGTACTCACCGAGCCACGCCGGCCGGGCATCCGGAAGTCGTCCCGCCTCGCGCCAGCGCGCGAGACGCGCGGCGAGCTCGACCGCCAGCGCTTCGGCGTCTCCCGGCGGAAGCACGCTCCCGCCCGCTTGTGTCACCAGCTCCGCGGCCTCATCATGCTCGGGAAGCAGCGCCAGGATCGGCCGCTCGCTGTCCAGATACTCGTAGAGTTTGCCGGGCACCATGGTGCGATAGCCGTCCCCGCGGGGTTTCCACAGCAGCAGCGCGTCCGCCGAACGCTGGAGCGCGCGCGTCTCCGCGTGCGACCGCGGTCCGCTGAAGCGCACGAGACTTCCGAGGCCGCGCGCGTTCGTGCGCGCCTCCCAATCGGAATCGTACGGCCCCACCAGCTCCACGCGCAGCGCGTCGCGCGCTCGCGGTTCGATGCCTTGCAGGCGCTCGAGCGCATCGAGCAGCGTACCCATGTCGTCCATGAGCGAGAGCGTGCCCGTGAACGCCAGCCGGAACCGCGATCGGTCCACGACCTGGGTCGTGCTCGTGGAGGGTTCGAAGCCGTTCGGCAGGTGCAACAGCCGTCGTGGCTTGCCGACCGCGCGTGATGCAAGCTCACGTTCGTGCGTCCGGGACGCAGTGAGCACCAGGTCTGCGCTACCCGTGACGCTCGCCTCCATCGCGGCATGTCGCGCCGCGTGCCACGGCGTCGGGGGCTTGCGGAAGTGGAGCCCCACCCAGGGATCACGAAAGTCCGCCACCCACGGCAGCCGGGCGGTACGCGTCACGTCGAGCGCGGCGAGGTGGGCGCTGTCGGGCGGCGAGCTCGAGAGCACGGCGTGAACGTCGCCGCGCGATGCGCGCGCCGCTGCCACACTGCGCGCGCGTCGCGACCAGCCGGCGTAGGAATCCGGCAGCAGCCACCAATCCGCGAGTGAACGAAGCGGTGCGAACGCGCCTCCCGAGCGCCGGCCCGAGTCCGCCTTCCCGCGCACGCGCAACCACGCCGCGAGCGCGCTGCCGCCCGCGACGCGCAGCACCTCGGTCGCGGGTGGCACCTGCTTGAGCAGTGATTCGTCGCGCACCCAGTAGTCGTGCTCGCCCGCGCACACGACGGTACATGCCCAGCCGCGCGCCGGCAGGTGGCGCACGAACGAGAGCACGCGGTGAACCCCTCCCCCCGCGAGCGGCGGGAAGAACGGCGTGAGCACGAGCACGCGCCTCACAGAGGCGGCTCCTCGGGCAGCGGCCGCCTGGCCACCACCGCCTCGAAACAGCGCTCGATGCGCGCGAGGTTCACGCGCCAGTCCCCGCGCGCGGCGATCACCCGCGCCGCGGCGTCTCGCGCGGACGCTGCCCAGGCCGGATCCTCGAGTACCACACGCAGCTCGCGCGCCAGTACCGGGGCGTCGCCCACCGGGAAGAGCCGCGCGCTCTCGCCCGGGCGCACCCACTCGCGATTCCCCTCGATATCGCTCACCACCGGGACCGCCCCAGCGGCCATGGCCTCGAGCAGGGATTGCGACGTGGAATCGGAGCGCGACGCGGACACGTAGACTTCGGCTCGCGAGAGCCAGGACGCCAGCTCGGCCGCGCCGACCCGGCCCACGAATCGGTAGCGCCCGGCCGGGAGCCGCGCCGCCGCGCGGCGCTCGAGCTCGGGCCGCAGCATTCCATCTCCCGCGAACACGACATGCGCGTGCGGCAGAGTCTCGAGCACCCGCGCAGCACCCTCGATCACGGTGGGCAAGTCGTAGACACTCTCGTGCATGCGCGCAGACAGGATGAGCCCGCGCTCGCGTGTGCCGCCGGGACGGTAGAGCTCGCGGTCCACACCCCAGGGGATCGCACGCACGCGCTCGGCCGGCGCGCCGGCGCGGCGGGCGGCCGCGGCGAGGTTCTCGGCGTCACACAGCACGAGAGCGGCGCCTTCGAGCGCGAACCGCGCGCGCATGCGTTGCCACGGGTCGCGGCCGGCCGCGAGCAGCAGGTCGCTGCCCCACGCCGTGATCGAATAGGGGCGCCGCCCTGCGAGCGCCGCCATGACGCCGTAGTTCGGCACGTAGTGCGCATCCACGAGGTCGGGCGCGAACGCACGAAGTTCGCGCTTGAGCGCGGGGACCGCGAGCGGGTAGCGGATCACACCGGGCAGCGGAACCCACGGCAGCGCCGTCGTCGCGAATCCAGCGGGCGGCTCCTCCAGCGAGAACAGGCGGACCTCGTGTCCGCGTGATCGGAAGTGCTCCACCCAGCGCCGCGTATGCACGACGGAGGCGTTCGCGAGCGTCGCGATTCTCACGTGGCCTCGCCGCGCGCTCGGCCGCGCCGTCGGAACGCCTGTACCAGCGCGAGTCCGCGGCCCGCAAGCGAAGCATGTCGCGCGTCGAGCCAGCGCACGGGATAGTCCACGAGCGTCGCTCCCAGCGCCGACTTGAACGCCCCCACCTGCGAGAGCCCGCCGCTCGCGCCCAGGTTCAATCGCCGCCGGCCGCGTGCGGCGGCCCATTCCGCCACTCCCCACAGCAGGCGGAGGAACGCGTTCGCACGCCGGCCCTCGGGGCGGGTGCCGCTCCACCACACGAACGTCTCGTGCGGGCCGTCGAGCGCGAACGTCGCCGAGACGAGATCGTGGCGCGAACGCAGCGTGAACAGCCTCCCGACGCGCGCCTCCGCGGGCCCCGCGCGCAGCAGCCGATGGCAGAGTTCGAGCGGCACCGGCCGATGACCGGGCCAGTGCCGCGACTGGGCGAGGTGCAGTGCCTGCGCCTCCTCCAGCGCAGAAGCTTCCTCCGCGAACATGAACGGTTGTGCGATCGCTTGGTCGAGCGCCTGGCGCTGCTTCCGGTGTACACCCGATCGAACGGAATCGATCCCCGCGGCGAGCGGCAAGATGGCGGCCGCGAACCGACGCGTCTCCCCCGGAACCAACGAGAGCGCGCTCGCGGCTGGGTCGGGACCTTCCGGACGGTAGAACGACCACTCCCCTCCCACCGCGCGCTCCACGGCCGCGAGGTCCGCGAACGCTGCGCACAGCGCGTCGTCCGCACGCGCGTGCTGGCCCGCGCGAGCGAGCGGGGGCGCGGGCAGGAGCCACGGCAGCGCGTGGAGCCAGCGGAACGGCCCGCGCCGCGAGATCACGAGCGGAGCCCCGCCCGCGAGGCCTCCGTCCCGCAGCTCGAGCACGCGCCATTCGAAGGCTGGCACCGCGGCGGCCATCGCTTCCCAGAGCTCGGGCCGGTGTGACGGGGACGCGGAGGGATCCGCGTCGAGCAACGCGCCCCAGCCCTCGGGCACGGTGGTCAAGACCCGGGTGGTGGATTCGGTCAACGGCAGCACCCTCGCGGGTCGCTCCTCGTGGACACGGCTCGGGCTCGCGGCCTGCGAGGGCCCCCCGCCGGCGTTCGGGACACGCTAGCGCAGCACGACGACGCGCGACGTCGCCTCGGCCCCGCCGCCCCGGACGCGAACGAAATAGACTCCGGGGCCGACCCATTGCTGGTCCAGGTTGCGTCCGCCCCAGAATACGCTCCCGTTGCCTCCGATGCTGAAGCGGTGCACGACCCGGCCGTTCAAGTCGAAGACCTCGCCGACGTAGGAGGTGGCCTGGCCCGCGAGACGGAGCTCGAATCCGGCGCCGGTGAGCCATGCCGGATTCGGGTAGAGCTTGACGGTGAGCGACGGCAACTTCGGCTCGGGTGGTGGGATGTACTCCGGATCGAACCGATTGACCCCGCTCGCCGTCGCGATCCACACCGCACCCGAGGGCTCGCAGTACAAGCCGCGCACTTCGACGTCGGCGATCGGCGAGTTGTCGGGCGTGTAGTCCATCGGCAGGCGGCCACGGCGATGCACGCGCATTCCGCCTGTCGTACCCACGAACACGGTGCCGTTGGGCGCCACGGCGAGGGGATGCATGCTCGCGAGCGCGGGCGGGCCGGCGATCTCCAGCTTAGAGACGAACGCGGCCGTGCTCTGGCGGTAGCGGTAGAGGCCGTCCGTGGCCAGCACCCACACGGAATCCCCGACGGTGGCGAGGCCGAACACGTCGAGCCGGTTCGTGGACAGCACGTCCGTGAGCTCGATTCCGACCTGCAGGTTCTCTGGCACCTGGAATGTGGACAGCCCGGCGCTCGAGCTGCCCTTGTAGCCCACCCACATCTTGTTGGAGCGGTCGCACACGAGCGCACGGATGAGGCCGTTCCTGAGACCGGGATAGGTTGTGTCGTAGTTGCGAATGAAACGGCCGTCCTGGTCGTAGAGGTCGAGTCCCAGCGGATTGCCGATGTCATTGCCGATGCGGTCGGAGTCGAGGCCGAACCAGCGACCGGCCTGCGTCCCATTCGTGGAGTCCGCGGCAGCGGCGTGGATAGTCGAATGGAGGTGGGCGCTGTCCGCATTGCTGCTCGCGTAGAAGATGTTCTGGAACACGGGCGGCGAGGTCTCGTCCGAGAACCGCGTGAGCGGACCGCCCCACATCGCGATCCAGCGGGACCCGAGCGGATCCACAAGCATGCCGGCGGGGAAGACCGAATTCGTGAACGTCGTGTCGCACTCGGCCCCCACGCAGTTGGTCCCACTCGCCGGGTAGTTGCGCCAGACGCCGTCGCGCAACCGCCCGATGCCCTCGCCCGCGTAACACACGTACACCGTGCCGTTCACCCACGCGACGTTGCGCGACGTGTTGCCCACGGGACCGGGCGGCGCGAGCGCGGTCCAGGACGGTTCCTGCGCAAGCTTGCCTGCCGTGGACGTGAACAACACTCCGTCCGGATCCGCCGCGGGCTCGAGCGCCGCGACGTCGCCGTTGTCCGTTGCCGGCGAATTCGGGCTCTGGATCCACACTCCGCTCGCGGTGCGCAGGTGGGTTCCAGCCAGCGTCGTCGCGACGATGATGCCGTGGTCGTCCCGCAGCCTTCGAACCGATTGCCCCAAACCGGACCCCGGGGTTTCGGTCGGCCACGAATTCGTGGATGGCGACCAGCGGAAGCTGGTGAAGATGACCCCTGTGGGATTGCTGATGGGGTTACCTTTCACGAGCGCGAGGAGCACTCGCCCGTCGCTCGCGATGCCCCGGATATCCTGGTTCAGTAGCGGCAACGTTCCGTTGATGAGATTCCACGTCGCGAGGCGCTGCGAAATTCGCGCGACGTAGATCCCCTCCGGCGTGCTCACGACCAGCGTGTCGCCTGTCACGGCGAGGCCGTTGATGTTGTTGTTCGAGAACGGCGACGGGGTGCCGAGGTCCGGCACCGAGCCCGCAACGGTCTTGCCGTCCCACAGCGCCAGGCCGCGCGTGGTGCCGATCCACACCGTATCGCCATCGGCGTGGAGCACGAGCACGGTATCCGAGGGCAGGCCGTCGAACGCGTTGATCAGTGACCAATGACCATCGGTGTCCAGCCGGCTCACGCCCTTGCCCGGTACGGCGGCGAACAGGTTCCCCGAGCGGTCGAACGTGATCGCCTGAACGTCGTTACCCGCGAGCCCGTCCGGCTCACGCGTGATCGTGCTCCACGAGTCGGTCGAACGGTGGTAGCGCAGGAGCCCGGCGTCGCCGGTCGCCATCCACACGGTGTCCCGCAGCGCCAGGATGTCGTTGCAGGAGCTGGCGTGCAGGTACGTGGACCACAGTCCTTCCGCGCGCGCCACGGGCGCGGCGAGCAGCGCTGCCGCGACGAGCGCGGCTTTCACCCATCTCATGCGGATCATTCGAGACGCCCCAGGAGGTCGAGCAACCGCAACTTCCACACCAGGCCCGCGGCCTCGAGGATGATCCGCCGGTTCATCTTGGAGATCCCCGCGCGACGGTCCACGAACACGATCGGGATCTCCTTGATGCGGAAGCCGCGCTTCCAACAGCGGAACGTCATCTCGATCTGGAAGCCGTAGCCCTCGGTCTTCACCCGGTCCAGGCGGATACCTTCGAGCGCCCGGCGACGGAAGCACTTGAACCCGCCCGTGGCGTCGGCCACCGGCATACCGGTGACGATGCGCGAGTAGAGATTCGCCGAGAACGACAGGATGAGGCGCGAGAGTGGCCAGTTCACAACGGTAACGCCATGCAGGTAGCGCGAGCCCAGCACGATGTCCGCGTCCTTCGCGGCCTCGAGGAAGTCACCGATCGCGACCGGGTCATGCGAGAAATCCGCGTCCATCTCGAACACGTATTCGACACCGTTCGCGAGCGCGTAACGGAAGCCGTCGCGGTAGGCCGAGCCGAGCCCCAGCTTGCCCGGCCGCTCGAGCAGGTGGACACGCGGGTCGCGCGCTGTCCACGCCTTCACGCTCGCCGCCGTGCCGTCTGGCGAGCCGTCGTCCACCACCAGCACCTCGAGCCCGTACGGGAGCGCGAGCAGGCTTTCGATCAGAGGATCGATGTTCTCGCGCTCGTTGTAGGTGGGGATGATGACGAGCTTCTCCATCAGGCCCGCGCTCCCTCCTCGGCTGGCGGTTCCACCATGGCGGGCGGGCGGCGAGACCACCACCATCCCGCGGCGAGCAGCAGCAGTGCCAGGAGTGAGCTGCCGATCGAGAGCCACAGTCCCATCGTGAATGCCCCGGACTCGAACTTGAACACGACCTGGTGACGGCCGGCGGGCACGACGACCGCGCGCAGCGCGTGGTCGGCGCGCAGGAGTCTCGCGGGCTTGCCGTCCACCGTGACCTTCCAATCCGGGTACCACAGATCGGCGAGTCGCAGCAGGACGGGGCGCGAGGCGTCCACGTCGATGTCCACCTCGTGCAGCCGATAGCGCGTGATCGTGGCGGAGCCCACGGAGTCCGCGGGGCCCGATGCGATGCCGGGATCCGACGTGAGCCAGGTGAACACGGCGGGGTTCCGCACCACTGCGCTCACGGAATCCAGCACGCTGCGTCCGGTATCGGGCACCACTTCCCACGAACCCACGAGCATGGCGCGCGGCAGGGCGAGCGCGTATTCGTAGACTGCGCCGCCCGGTCCGGAGTGCACCAGGCGCAGCGTCTGGTACAACGTCGTCGGGATGTCCGTGGGCGCCACCGGCCGCGAGAATACGCAGTAGCGCACGTTCAGGAGCGCCAGCCACGGCAACTGGGTGAGCGCGTTGCCGTCCACCAGGTCCTGGAACAGCTTGGGCTTCGCGGCGTGATAGCCGCCCAGCGTGGCGATGCCGAAGCCCGCGACGCGGTTGTCCCGGAACAGCTCGGACTCGGGGAAGAACACGCGGAACGAGCCCGCGGGCCCGGCCTTCTCCAGGAACTCGACGACGTCGTCGCGCCCGGTGTCCATGTCGCGAGCGACGGGATCGCCGATCGTGGGTTGCATGACCGAGCGGCTCACCGGCCACAATTCCACCATGAGCAGCACGAGGACGCTCACCGACGCCAGCGCCACCGGGAGTTTGCCACGGCGCGCGAACCACGCGACGCCCACGACGACGAGCCCCAAGAACGAAACCTTGCCGAGGTCGCCCGTGAACGCCGCGAACGCGGCGCGCGCCGCGTCCGCGCCGAGTCGCGGCTGGTGCTCGAGCGCCATCGTGACGTAGCCGCCACGGAACGACTCGGTGCCGAACAGCGCGAACAGCCCGAGCAGCGCCAGCGCGATCGCCACGCCTGCGAGGATGCGATCCACCGTGTCGAGCCGGCCCTTCTCGCGGCTCACCACGACGAGCGCTCCCCAGCCCCACGCGGCCGCCATTGCCATGCCGAGTTGGAACAGGACGAGCACCATGACCGGGATGCGGAACTTGTTGAACAGCGGCAGGTATTCGTAGAGCACACCATAGAGTGGGAAGTGCCGGCCCAGCGCCACGAGCAGCGCGAACAGCGTGAGCACGCCTGCGAACAACCGGGCCGCGCCGTCGGCGCCGCTCCGCCCCACGAAGCCGCATGCCGCGAGCAGGACCACGATGACGCCGAGATAGCCGTTCGGGTAGTCCGTGAACGGCATCGCGCCCCAGTAGCTTTGCCCCCCGAACCCCACGAAGTTCGGGAACACGATGCTCGGCAGCTCGTAGAGCCCCATGCTCCACGACGTCGCGTAGTCCAGCGCCACGCCGCCACCCGCCGCAGCGCCTCGGATGGAGTGCGCGGCGTAGTCGCGCAACGGCAGGTTGTAGATGCCGGCGACGCCGAACGCCAGCGCCGCCGCGCCCGCGATCGCTGCGGCGCGCAGCGCGAGCCTGGCAAGCTCACCCGGCCGCCGGAACGACGCGCCGAGCACGACGAGCACGTAGAACCCGATCGCGAGCCACGTGTAGAAGCAGATCTGCACGTGTCCGCGCAGCAGCTGGAATCCGCCCGCGAGCGCCAGCCATCCGAGTTCGGCGAGCGTCCCGCGGCGGAGCCAGCGCGTCGCGAGCCACAACATGAGCGGCAGGTAGGCCGAGTCCACGAGCTGGCTGCCGTGCCCGTGCGCACCCACGGCGACCAGGTTCGGCTGGAACACGAACGCCACCGCGCCCAGCAGCGCGCCCTCCGGCCGCGCGCCCCATTCTCGCGCCAACAGGAACGCGAACAGGCCGGCGAGGAAGTAGTAGAGGAGCAGCCAGGTGAGATCCGGAAGCGGCAGCAGCTTCTGCACGAGCGCCACCGGCCAGTCGGGCGGGTAGATGAGCGGGTTGTAGGCGCCCGAGCCGAACGACGGCATGCCGAGGAACACGTACGGGTTCCACAGCGGGTAGACCTTGTCCTTCCACAGCGACTGCTCGCCCATACGCACGAAGCCCGCGGGCGCGGTGGCGTCGGGCGAGAGAAACGTGCGTCCCTCGAGCGACACCTCGTGGAAGAACACCACGGTGAGCAGCGCGATGACCACCGCCGCCCACGCGGTCGTGAGCGTGAATCCCCGGCTCCTGCCCTTGCTGGCGGGCTTCTGGCTCATGCGGAGTCTCCTCGGTTCACGCGATCGCCAGCCGCGAGTCGATCTCGGCCACCATGCGCCGGGCGAGCGCGTCCCAGTCGTAGGGACGCGCGAGTGAACGGCGACGAGCGGCGTCTCTGGCCGCCCCGAGCGCCTGTTCGAGCGAGCGAACGAACTCGGCTGCGGTGGAGGCGTACAGCAGGTCGGGCGGACTCGGCGAAAGGTCGAGCAGCGGAGTGGTGAGAACGGGGATGCCGGCGGCCAGGTATTGGTAGATCTTGTTCGGGTTGATCCCCCTCACGTACGGGTCATCGGCCCTGAACGGGATGACGCCCACATCGAGACCCTGCATGTACGCGGGCACGTCGGCGTAGGATCTGGGTCCCAGGACCGCCACGCCCTCGCGGCGGCCGAACTCGGCCACGTCCGCGTCGGTCGCGGGCGTGCCCGGCCCCACCAATACCACCGTGCCCCCGCGCCGGTTCCGGCGCAGCGCCTCGAGCACGTCGAAGTCGAGGAAATGCGAGAGCAGCCCCACGTAGCCGATGCGGGGCGCAGGCAGCACCGCGAGGTCGGCCGGCAGGACGCGCGGCGTCTCGAAGTGAGCCATCTCCACTCCGTTCCCGAGCAGGATCAAGGGGCGGTCGGTCTCCGAGG
Source organism: Candidatus Eiseniibacteriota bacterium (assembly GCA_023249845.1). GTDB lineage: Bacteria > Eisenbacteria > RBG-16-71-46 > RBG-16-71-46 > RBG-16-71-46 > JAIOPA01. Next base: position 26,080 of record JAHFBW010000003.1, on the reverse strand, counting down.
CCAGCATCCGGCGGTAGTGCTCCGAAACGACGAACACCCCCTGCGCCTGCGAGAGCGTGCGCCGCAGGTAGGGACTCGCCCACGGCGGAGTGGCCGAGAACTGCAGGGGGTGGTCGTTGAAGTCGTAGAGTAACAGCTTCTTGCGGAGCCGAGAAAGCAACGCTGGCGCGTAGATGTTCGAGGCCAGGACGACCGGTTCGGGGTCCACGCCCAGCCGGCCCAGCATTCGCCTCAAGTAGAGCTCGGCGCCCAGCTCGATCGCGGCCCGGCCCGGCGTGGTGGCGGCGACGGCGTTGTAGAGCGCGCTCGTCGTGCCCGGTTTCAGGAACGGCACCGTGAACACGGTCACGCGCCCGTCCCGCCTGGGCTGCCACGGGTCGTCCGCGCCCAGCGCGGGCGGTTGAGCGAAGAACACGCGCCACGGGTCGGGGAAACGCGACAGCAGGAACTGCTTCCGCGTTCGGAAGTATCCCCAGCGGACCTCGGAGAGGACGAGCAGGTCCAAGGCGTCAGCCGGCCGCGGTGCCCGCCGTGAGCTCCGACTCGTGATGCTCGATCGCGTCGCTGTAGCCCAAGTGCCGCCCTGCAGAGACAGCGGGATCCGCCGGGCGCCCGAGCACGCGCGGGTCGCGCGCGAGGTAGTGGTGCGACCACGCCTCGAGCGACATCCAGCGCCAGATCTGGAGCCCGATCTCGCGGCGACCGGCGAGATACTCGTCGAGCGACGACTGCACAAGGGCCGGATCCACCCATTCCTGGAACGGGCCCGGGCGCGCGAGCCGGCGACGCGCCTCGGCCGCGTGACGCCCGCGGAACCACAGGTCGGTCGGCGTCTCGAAGCCCATCTTGTCGCGGCGCTCGAGCACGCTCGCGGGCACCCGGTCGCCCAGCGCCCGCCGCGCGATCGCCTTGGTCGTGATCCCGTCCAGCCGTTCAGTGTCGGGGAGCGAGAACGCAAACTCCACGAGGCGATAGTCGAGGAAGGGCAGCCGTGTCTCGATCGCGAACGCCATGCTGCTCCGGTCCTCGTAGCGGAGCAGGCTCGGGAGCTGCCGCACCAGCGTGTCGAACGCGAGCTGGTCCCAAAGTCCCGAGCGCGCGCCGCGCGCCGCGCGCGGCGCCTGCGAGGGTTCGCGGCGGAGGCGGCTCGAGAGCACGCGGTCTTTGCCCTGGCCGAAGCGCCGGCGAAGCGTTGAGACGAGTACCTCCGGAAGCCACGGTTCGAACGTGTGGAGCAGCGTCGTCCCGAGCCCGAGGCGATCCGACACGGGTCCGAACAGCGTCGCGAGTCTCGACCACTGGCCCGCTTCGGCGAGGTCTCGCAGTCGCGTCGGCAGGTAGCGGAAGTAGCCGGCCAGCGTCTCGTCACCGCCCTGGCCGTCGAGCAGAACCTTGAGCCCATTCGCATGCGCAAGCTTCATGACCTGCCACTGCGAATAGACTCCCGGCCCCGCCGTGGGTTCGCCCTGCAGGTCCGCGAGCGCGTCGAAGACGGTCCACAGGTCGCTCCCATCCGGCACGACGACGTGCGACGTGGCGCCACTCGCCTGCGCCACGGCTCGGACGTAGGGCCGTTCATCGAACGCCGGGCCCTCGTCGTACGCGCACGTGAACGCGTGGAGTCCCGCGTTCTGGAGCCTGGCGGCAGTGGTCACCACGGCGCTCGAATCGAGTCCGCCCGAGAGGCAGGAGCCCACCTGAACGTCGGCGCGGAGGCGCAATCGAACGGCATCGGTGAACAGCTCGGCGAACTCGTGTGCGTGGTCCTCGGCGCTTCCGCTCGCCGGGCCTTCTGAAGACAGCGTCCACCAGCGCTCGACGCGGAAGCCCTCCTCGCCGACGGACAGCCAGTGTCCGGCCGGGAGCTGGCGCAGTCCGTCGAAGAACGTCTGCGACTCGTGGTCCACCCAGTCGAGCGCCAGCAGGTCGCGCACGGCCGAGAGCTGGGGCTTCAGCCGCCACGCTTGGGTGAGGGCTAGGGCGCGGGCCTCGGAGGCGAACGCGAACCGGCTGCCGTCGTACTGGTAGTAGAACGGCTTGACGCCGAAGCGGTCGCGCGCGCAGAACAATCGCTGGCGGTCGGCGTCCCACAGCGCGAATGCGAACATGCCGTTCAAGCGATCGAGGCAGCGCTCGCCCCAGGTGCGATACGCGGCCACGAGCACCTCGGTGTCGCTCGTGCCCAGGAACCGGTGCCCGGCGTGCTCAAGTTCGGCACGCAGTTCGACGTGGTTGTAGATCTCGCCGTTGTAGACGATCCACACGCGCTGCGCGGAGTCGCACAAGGGCTGGTGCCCCGTGGGCTCCAGGTCCACGATCGCGAGACGGCGATGCGCGAGGGCCACCCCATGACGCGCGATGGCCTGCGCCCCGTGCGAGCGGGCCGGCGCCCAGGGCAACCCGGAGCGGAACACGGCCGCCGGCGTGTCGGCGCCGCCGTGCGTGCTCCACTGCCCGCTCACGGGATCCAGCAGCACCAGCCCCTCATCATCGGGGCCGCGATGGCGCAACAGTTGGGACATGGCCTGCACCCGGCCGAGATCCGCGCGCCCGTATCGGTCGTAGAGTCCGGCGATGCCGCACATGACTGCCGCCTTTCGTGTGGTTCAGGGCGCCGCCGGCCGGTGCCGGATCGCGCCTCGCTCTTTCCAGACGTCGCTCTTCCAAGCCAGCGCCAAGAATGCCACGAGCGTGGCGAGGCGCCAGCCCCACCCCCACGCCCCCGCCGGAGCCGCGCGCACCACAGCCAACCCGAGCAGGACGCCCATCGCGAACAGCGCCGCGAGCCTCGCGCCCCGGTAGGGCAGCGGATGGAGCCGTTGCGCGATTGCGTAGGTGAGCACCGCCGACGACGTGTACGCCGCGAACGTGGCGGCGGCTGCGCCCTCGGCCCCGAGCCGTGGAACGAGCACCAGGTTGGCGATCGCCGCGACGAGCGCTGCGCCGCCGGTCGAGACCGCGAGCCAGCCGTTCCGGAGCGAGAGATTGATGCCCAGAGCGGAGACATAGTAGGCGCCCTGCGCGACCGCGGCAAAGGCCAGCCACAGCGCGGGGCGTGCCGCATCGGCGTAGTCGCGCGTCGCGAGCAGCCGGATCGCGAGCGGTGCCCCAAGCCCGCACGCGAGCGCGCCCGCCGTGGCCGCCGCCACGTAGAGCCCGAGCACGCGCGCGTAGAAGCGCGGCGCGTCGGGATCCTGTGCGCGCGCGAACGCCATCGGCATGAACGCGAGCTGGAACGCCGAGACGCCCATGGTGACCACGGCGAAGAACTTGAGCGCGAGCGCGTAGGTGCCGACGTCGTCCAGCGTCGCGAACCGCTGGAGCGCCCAGCGATCCATGGCGCCGATGACGCCATAGGCGAACGCCACCGGCACGAGCGGCAGACCATAGCCGAGCATGCGTCGTAGAATCGAGGCGTCGAAGCGCGGGCGAAGGTGGTGCCGGCACAGCACGAGGCCGAACACGGCCGCGAGCGCGTCGCCGACGAGCTTGCCGTAGAGCACGCCGGCCACCCCGAGTCCGCGGCCGAGCACGAACGTGAGCGTGAGACCGCCCACGAGGGTCAACTGCGACACGTTCAAGGCGACGAACTTCCAGGGCTGGAACGTGACCCGGAGCAGGTCGTTGCACCACAGCGTCACGAGCGTGAACGGCAGCGTGATGGCACCCAGGCGCAGGTACTTGGTGTAGACGTCGCTCCCGAGCATGCCGTGCGCGAGCGGCTGGGCGGCCGTGGCGAGCACGAGCGCCACCGCGCAACCCGTCACGACCCGGAACGCGAACGACGACGACGTCATGCGCACGCGCGCGGCCCGGTCCTCCTGCTGGTAGAAGAACCGCGCCAGCGCGCCATCCATGCCGAACACGAGCAGCAGCAACACGCTCGCGGAGTAGCCGGCCACGAGTTCCGTGACGCCGTACTGCTGTTTGAGCAGCGCGCGCGTGAGCACAGGCACGAGCAACAGGTTGACCGCGCGGCCACTCACCTGGCCCACGCCGTAGATCACCGCTTCGCTGGAGAGCCGCCGCAGCGAGTCGCGAACGCTCACGTGGCGCCGATCTCGTGATAGAGCTCCACGAGCCGGCGCGCGATGACGTTCGCGTCGTGCTCGCGCTCGACCCAGACGCGACCGGCCTCGCCGAGCACGCGGCGGCGGGGCGCGTCCCCGAGCAACGCGGCGAGCTCGTTCTCGAGCGTCTCGACGTTCACGCGCACGACCGGGCAACCGGCGGCGCGCGGCTCGAACTCGGGCCGCACGTACGCGAGCGCCGGACGCGCGAACGCCATTGCCTCCACTGCGACCATGCCGTACCAGCCCATGAACATCTGGTCCACCAGCACGTCGCACCGCGCGAGCATGTCCCGAAGCTCGAGCAAGGGCACCTTCTCGACGGTGCGGAACTCGACGCCGGGGAATCGTGCGCGCAGCCGTTCGAATACCGCCTCGATGTGCGGGGTCCCCTTGATGAGCCGGTTCGTGGGCGCGTGTAGCACGAGCCGCGGCGACTCTCGAACCGGCCGCGGCACGTAGTCCGGGAGCCACGCCGCGACGTTCACTTGCCGCGCCGTGGGCACGCTCTCCAAGAGGTCGGGCGTGGACACCAGCTCGGCATGCGCGTATTGGCGTGCCTCGCGCAGGATGCGCTCCTGCCGCCGCGGAATGCAGAATGGCTGGCACTCCGTGCACGTGGACCAAGCGTGCGTGGCGCGCATGTGCGCCTTGTTGCGCACGTCGCAGCCATGGTAGTGGAACACGAGCTTCTTACCGAGCGCGCGATAGAGCGGCAGGTCCAGGTTGTGTGGCGGGATCAGCGTGCGTCCGAAATGAAAGTGGAACACGTCGTGTCGCAGCAAGTGCTTGACGACGAGACCGGCGTAGCCCGCGTAGCGTGGCAGCGGCGCCATCGTGTCGAGCGGCGGGCTCTCGTCGGGCATGTATTGCGCGAATGTTGGATTGGTCGCGAGCGACCACGCCTCGACGCCGAGCTCGCGCAGCGCACGCGCCAGGATGCTCGGTTGCCCGGCGATCTCCGACGGGGCATGGAGAACGCGCATCAATCCCTCACCGGGCCCGTCCGAACGGATTCGGCCTGCCGCAGTACGGGCACGTCCACGAACCGCCGGTCGCGCCGCTCGCGGACGGCGTCACGATCGCGTGCTCGCCGCACTCGCGGCAGACGTGAGTGACCTTCCGGTAGCCCACGTCCCCCACCTTCTCGAACGTGAGCACGAAGTTCGCGTCGCGCGCGAGGTCCACGCCCGTCAGGGCAAACAGCCCGGCGAGCGCGGCGGTGAACGCGCCCTGGAGCGCCTTCGTGCGCGGGTCGTTCATCCAGCTGAACCCCGCCGGGACACGCGCCGTCGCGGTGAGTCGCAAGCCGCGCGCGTAGAAGAGGTCGATCAACGAGTGGAAGTCGAATCGCTGCTGATGCTCGAGGCGCTTCCTGAACTTCATCAACGCGTATTTCGCGAACAACCCCGCGAACCGGTAGAGACGGTCGTCGAATGCGGCCGCGCGCGGCACCGACACGTAGACCGTGCCCCCCGGCCGCGTCACGCGGGCCAGTTCGTCGCAGCACTCGTGGAGTTCCGTGACATGCTCGAGCACGTAGTGGCAGACGGTGAAGTCAAACGTGTCGGCTCGAAGCGGGAGTCGCGCGAGATCGCCGCGAAACACGCGCACGCGCTCGCTCCGCGGCGGCGGACCCGGCGGGAACTTGATATCGAAACTGGTGACGTCGAGATCGGGTCGAAGCGCGTACGGCCAGGAGCCCGGTCCGCAGCCGGCGTCCAGCGCTCGCGCGCCCTCGGGCAGCGCGGCGATGAGTTCGCGCAGGAACACGGCTCGGTCGCGAGGGCCGCGCTTCGGCACCTCGGCGCGCGGCACGCTCAAAGCCTCACCTCCGCGGGACTCTTCCCAGCTGCCGCGTCGAGCAGCGCTCGGGGCACGGCGCCTGCCGCGGCCGCGTGGCCGCGCGCGAGCAGCAGCAGCGCGTAGACGGCCTGCTGCGCCAGGAGCGACGGCAGCCAGGTGAGGCGTGCCAGCCCGCGCGCGTGGCGCGACCACAGCGTCACGTTCGCGCGCAAGCGCTGGTACACCTTCCAGGCGTTCATCGCCCCTCCCGAGCTGGCGCTCACCCGGTGCCAGAGCCGCGCCGTCGGAACGAACAGCAGGTGGAATCCCACGGCGCGCGCACGCAGGCACCAGTCGGCGTCCTCGGCATAGATGAAGTAGCGCTCGTCCAGGAGCCCCACCTTTCTCCATGCCGTCGCGGTGGCGAGCAGGCAGCAGCCCGTAAGGTATCCGGTCTCCTCGATCGAGCGGTACTGCCCGTGGTCCTTTTCGCGGATGGCGCGGTGCGAGCTGTGCGCGAGCCATGGCTCGCACCGGCCGCCTGCGTACCAGATTCGGTCGGTGGGCGGCGTGAAATAGATGAGCGGCGCCGCTGCTCCCGCGGCGGGGTCCTCGAAGAGTGCCAAGAGCAGTTTCTCGAGCAGCGCCGGGTCGGCTACCACGTCGTTGTTCAAGAGCATCACCGCGTCGGCGCCGCCGGCGAGTGCTTGTTCGAGCCCAGCATTGTTGCCGCCCGCGAAACGCCGGTTCTCGGCGAGTGCGATGAGCTCCACGCCGGGGAACTCGTCTCGCACCATCCGCGGCGAATCGTCGCTCGAGGCGTTGTCCACGACGAGCGTGTGGAGACTCCAGCCCTCGGGCAGCCGGCAGGCTTGGAGGGAGCGCAGCGTGTCGCGGGTCAGGTCACGGCCGTTCCACGACAGCACGATCACGGCGAGCGTCTTCAAGCGGTGTCCTCGCGAGCGCTCCGCCAGGCGCGCGACCAGCCCCAAGCCGCGGCGACCGCCAATCCCAGCGCCACGGCCAGCAGCGGCGCGCGCGGCAGACCGGCGTAGGTCGCGTAGAGCCACCACACATCGATGGCATGGAGCAGTGTGTGCTGCTCCTCGTGTGTCAATCCCGTGCGCGGGTCAACCTCGCCGCCCGTCCCGAGCCTCGGCGTCTCGCCGCGCGCGTGCTCGGCGAGGTTGCGCGCGAGCATCCGCCAATGGGCCGCGATCGGTGTGAAACGCGGGTTCCAGTGGCTGGCCTCCATGAAGTGCGGGTCCTCGAGTGCCAACGTGTACGGGAAATCCCCCGCCTCGCGCATCTGGGCGCCGAAATAGATGCCCACACCGCCGAGCGTCACGACGAACCCGATTGCTCCCACGAGCCACGCGATGCGGCGACGCAGCCGCGACGCGCCCTCGAGCGCGAACGCCACCGGGATCGCGGCGAGCGGCAGCAGTGGCACCAGGTAGCGCGGGCCCCACGAGCCGTCCCCGCCCCAGTGCTGAAAGCGTCCGTAGAGCGTCAGTCCCACGGCCCATACCGCGAGCGACGCCCAGCCGGCGCGGCGCACGTCATCGCCATGACGGGCAGCACTCGAGTGCTGGCGCGAGCGAAGCATTGCCGTGAGTCCCGCCGGCACGAGCCAGACGAACGGCGCGAACCACGCGATCCCCTTTCCCGACGACAACAGCAGGCCGTAGACGCCCACCGCGAGCGGTGTCGTGAACGCGGTGAGCGACGCCTGCGCTCCGTAGCCGGTCTCGAACGGCGTTCCGAATCGCGCCGCGTTGTAGAACGCATGTCCGGCGAGCGCCACCGCCACCCCCGCGAGCGGCAGGCGCCAGGCCGCGAGCCGGCGGAACCCCGCGGCGGTGAGCGCGGCGAGCACGAGGGGCAACATGCCGAGCTTGACCGACACCGCGAGACACGCGCCGAGCGCCGCCTCCCAGCGGCCCTGGCTCGCGTCAGCCGGCGCGGGCGCCGCGCCGGCGCGCGCCGCGCCCGTGAGTGCAAGCAGGAGTCCGAGCCCCTCGAGCGGCTCGGCCATGAACGATTTCGCGTAGATCCACAGCGGTGTCGTGAAGCCGAGCAGCACCACCGCCGCGAACGTCGGTCCCGGGCCGGCGCGGAATCGCCGCAGCGCCACGAACAGAACCGCCAGCAGCAAGGCGGTCACGAACGCATTGAACGTCGAGGCCACGCAGCGCGCCGCGAGCTCGGCCCGTGCGCCCGAGAATCCCGCGGCCCTCGCGGCCAGGTCCCCCGCCACGACGAACGGCAGCGCCAGCACCCCCTGGCCCGCGGTGTTCTTGCTGTAGTGCCTGCCGTCGGGACCGTCGAGCGTGGCCCCAGCCGGCACCGCGATGCCGCCGTGCGCCATCGCCCGAGCGAGCTCGAACATGGTGAGTTCGTCGCTGCCCACGATGCGTCCGCCGCCGGTCACGAGGAACGTGAGGAACGCGGCGAGCGCCACCGCGAACGGCGCGCGCCTCACGCCCAGCCCCGCGTCGGCGCGAGCTCGTCCACGAGCGAGATCGTCGAGCGTGCGAGGGCCTCCCACGAGTGTTCCCGGCGCAGCGCCGCGATCGGCGCCGCCATATGCTCGCCCAGGCCCTCGGCGAAGAACCGCACCACGGTCGCCGCCAGCGCCTCGGGATCCTCGGGCGGACAGATGAGACCAGTCTCGCCGTCGCGCACGGTCTCCGTGATGCCGCCGGTGCGCGTCGCGATGACCGGGGATCCGAGCGCGTATGCCACATGTGTCACACCGCTCTGGGTCGCCGAGCGGTAGGGCAACACGGTCACGTCAGCGGCGCGGAACAGCGCTTCCACCTCGACGTCGGCGATGTAGCGGTTCAGGATCCGAACGCCACCCGCTGCCTGGGCGAGGGCCTCGTAGGGCTCGGGCTTCTCGTAGAACTCCCCCGCCACGACGAGCGTGGCGGCGGGGCGTTCGGCGCGCACCTGTTTCCACGCGGTGAGCAGCGTGTCGAGTCCCTTGTAGTGGCGCACGTAGCCGAAGAACAGTGCCACGTCGCCCGAGAGATTCAGCGACTGGCGCGCGGTCTCGCGCGTCCAGCGACCGCGATCGAACTGTGCGTAGAACGGGTGCGGGACGCGGCGCCGCGGCGCACCGGGCTTCAGCGTTTCGAGGTCGCGCTCCACTGAGTCGCTCATGACGAGGTAGCCGTCGGAGTTGCGCATCATCCAGTCCGAGAACGCGCGGTCGTAGAAGCGGGGCTCATGCGGTAGGAGATTGTCGCACACGAGCACGACGCGAGTGCCTCGCCGGCGGAGTGGACCCACCGTGCTCGCGAACGACGGCGCGAAGAACGGCATCCACCACTTGAGCACCACGGCGCCGGGCGCCCACCGCTCGAGGTGCGCGGCACTTCGGCGCCAGCTCAGCGGTCCGATCGAATCGAGCAACGCCGCCGTCGGGAAACGCGGGCGCGGCGTGTCGGGATCGAACTGGCTCGTGCCGGGGAACAGGAAGCCCGGGTACTGACGCGTGAACGTCACGGCGCGCACCTCGGCGTGCCGCTCGAGCGCCTCGCCCAACAGCTGCAGGTACTGGGCCAGTCCTCCCCGCCACGGGTGGAGCGGGCCCACGAGTCCGAGCCGTCGCGCTCGCGGCGTGGCCGCTTCGCTCATGCGGCGCGGCTCAGCGCTCGCGCGCCACCGGCCACGACTGCACGCCGCGCGGCTCGAACTGGAACGGCACGACCTGCCCGCCCAGCTTCTCGAGCGCCGCGGCCACGCGGTGGCGCCGGTCGAAGCGCGTGAGGAACAGGAAGTAGCCGCCGCCGCCGGCGCCCGTCATCTTGCCGCCGAGAGCGCCCTCGCGCCTGGCGACGGCATACATCTTGTCCACCTGCGGCGTCGAGATGCCCTCGGCCAGCTGTTTCTTGTGCAGCCAGGCCGCGTGCAGGAGTTCGCCGAATCCGTCCACGTGACCGAGCAGCAATGCGCGCTTCATCTCGGCGGTCTGGAGCTTGAGCGCGTGCAGCGCCTTCACCGTGGCGGAGCGCCCGGCCCGATAGCTCTTCGTCTGCCGCTCGATGATGTGCGCGCTCTGCCGCGTCTGCCCCATGTAGCAGAGCAGCAGCCGGTATTCGAGCTCCTCGAGCGTGTCGCGGCGCAGCCGGAGCGGCGTCACCACCGTGCCGTCGCGGCCGAATTCGATGAAGTTGAATCCGCCGAACGACGCCGCGTACTGGTCCTGCCGCCCGCCCGCGAGTTTCAGGTCCACGCGTTCCACCCGGTAGGCCAGCTCGGCGAGGTCGTAGGGCGAGAGATCCAACTTGAGCCATTCGCGCAGCACGGCGAGCAGCGCCACCATGAGCGTGCTCGACGCGCCAAGCCCCGACCCGGGCGGTGCATCGGAGTGCGTCCACAGGTCAGCGCCACGACGCACCTTCAGCGCACGAATCGCGGCTTTGAGCAGATCCAGCTGACCGTCGAACTTCACGCGGCGAGCGTGCTCGTACTTCGCCACCACGTCGTAGTCGAGTGACGCCAGCGTGAGTTTCGGGTCGCGGCGGGGACGGAGCGAGGCGTACGCGTAGTGATTGATCGTCGCCGAGAGCACGCAACCCCCATGCTCCTCGGGATAGGGCGATACGTCGGTCCCGCCGCCGCAGAACGACAGCCGCAGCGGAGCGCGCGCCCGGTAGTAGCGGATCACCGGCTTCATCGCGCGAGCTCCCGCTCGGCGCGTTCCCAGTCCTCGGGCGTGCCGATGTCCCAGAACCGCCCCGGGCAGCGCCGGCCCACGAGGCGGCCGCGCGCCGCGAGTCGCGGCAGCACGTCGCGCTCGAGCGACGACGCGCCCTCCGGGAGCTCGCGCCAGAGCGCCGGTAGGAACGCATAGGCGCCGCCGTTCACCCACGCAGCACCCGCCCAGTGATCGTCCTTCTCGACGAATCGCGAGAGGAGACCGTCGTCGCTCAGCTCGACGCGGCCGCGCGAGCGCGCATCGGCCACATGGTAGAGCGCCACGGCGCCCGTGGCACCCGCCTCCCAGCGGTCGCGCTCGAGCGCCCACGGGTCGCCCTCGGCGAGCGTGTCGCCGTTCAAGACCCACGCGGGCCCGTCCACGAAGCGAGACGCCAGCTTGAGCGCGCCCCCTGTACCGAGCGGCTGCTCCTCCACCGACCATTCGAGCGACACGCCCGCGACGCGCGTGCCGAGCAGCTCGCGCAGCGAGTCTGCGCCATGGCCGGCGAGCAGCACGGCGTCATGGACGCCGTGGCCCGCGAGCCATTCCAGCTGGCGCACGAGGAACGGTTTACCGCCGAGCGGTGCCAGCGACTTCGGCAGATCACCGAAGCGCGGCTTCAACCGCGTCCCGAGCCCGCCGGCAAGGACGAACGCCTTCATGAACGGTCGAGGTTGAACCGGCGGCGCACCGGATATTCGTCGCGAGCGGACTGGTGCGCGATCATCTCGCCCAGGAGCCCCATCAGGATGAACTGGATGCCGAGCAGCACGCACGCCGCACCGGCCAGCATGAGCGGGCGGACGCGCAGCGGCTCGCCCTGCAGCCACTGCACGACGAACCACACCGCGAGGCCGCTACCGAGCAGGAAGAATCCGAGCCCGATGCGACCGAACACGTGCAGCGGCTTCAATGCGGACGTGGAGATGAACGCGGCGGTCAGGAGGTCGAGGAATCCGTTCACGAATCGCGCCGCACCGAACTTGGACTGGCCGAATCGGCGAGCGCGATGGTTCACTCCCACTTCGCCGACGCGGAACCCTCGCCAATGCGCGAGCGCGGGCAGGAAGCGGTGCAACTCGCCGTACACCTCGAGCGCGTCCACGACCTCGCGGCGGTAGAGCTTGTAGCCACAGTTGAAGTCGTGCAGCCGCACGCCGGCGACCATGCTCGTGACCCTGTTGAACAGCTTGCTGGGCCAGCGCTTCGTGACCGGATCGCGGCGCTTCTGCTTCCAGCCCGAGACCAGGTCGAGCCCGCCCTCGAGCGCCGCGAACAGGCGCGGCATCTCATGTGGGTCGTCCTGGAGGTCCGCGTCGAGCGTGCACACGAACTCGCCGCGCACCGCCTGGAACCCGGTCGCAAGTGCTGCGCTCTTGCCGAAGTTCCGCGATAGCAGGATGCCGCGCGCGCGCGGCTCCGAGCGGCACAGGTCCTCGATGACGCGGTCGCTTCCATCACGCGAACCGTCGTCCACGTAGAGGATCTCCCAGCTCATGCCGAGCGCGTTCAAGGCCTCGAGCAACTCGCGGTGCAGCTCGGGAAGGCTCTCCGCCTCGTTGTACGCCGGCACGACGACGGACAGACGCGGATCGCTGCTTCCGCGGGCCGTCATCTCGCTCATCGAACCCGCCCATACAAAGAGCGCGCCCACTCGGCCTCGGCGGCGAGTCCGTCCGCGATCCCCACGGTCGTCCGGTAGCCGAGGTCTTGCGCGAGCCGCGAGGCGTCGGCGCGCGTGCGCAACGGATCCCCCGCGGGCCGAGGTTCGAAGTTCACGCGAGCCTTCACCTCCAAGCTCTTTTCCAGCAGGGCAATAGCCTCCATGACCTCGACCTGCGAGCCGCCCCCGATGTTGTAGACGCCTTGCGGCTTCGCGCCCTTCCAGGCGCGTACGTTCGCCTCGATGGCGTCAGCGACGAACGTGAAGTCGCGCGACTGGCGGCCGTCCCCGTACACGGTGATCGGCTCGCCCGCGAGCATGGCGCGGCAGAAGCGATGGAACGCCATGTCCGGTCGCTGGCGCGGCCCGTAGACGGTGAAGTAGCGAAGCGCCGCGACGGGCAATCCGAAGTTGCGGCCATAGAGCAGTGTCAGGTGCTCGCCCGCGAGTTTCGTGACGCCGTAGGGCGAGAACGGGCGCGGCAGCACGGTCTCGCTCGTCGGGTAGCTCTCGGCGTCGCCGTAGACACTCGAGGACGATGCATACACGAACCGCTCGAGCTTGGTCTGCTTGTAGCGTTCGAGAAGCCGCTGTGTGGCGAGCACGTTGTGGTGCGTGTAGGCCGCGAACTCCCGTCCCCACGATGCGCGCACGCCGGGCTGCGCGGCCTGGTGGAAGACCACGTCCACGTCGGGCAGGCGCGAGAGATCGGCCTCGCCCAGGTCCAGCTCGAGCAGTGAGAAGTTCGCGTGCTTCGCAGCACCCTCAAGGTTGCGTCGCTTGAGCGCCTGGTCGTAGTAGTCCGTGAACAGGTCCACGCCGGTGACGCGGACGCCGTCGGCGAGCAGCCGGTCGGTGAGCGTCGAACCGATGAATCCCGCGGACCCGGTGACGAGTGCGTGCGTCATGCGGCCTGTCTCCTCAGTTCGGTCTCGGCGGTGGCGTGCCCAGTGGCGAGGAGCCGTTCCCGCCGCTCAGGCGGAGTCGAGCCTCCTGCAGCCGGGCCTTGCCTTCCTGGTCGTTGGGATGCAGCTGAACCCAGCGCTGCATCACCTGAACGGCGGCCTCGCGCTGGCCCATCTCCCACAGCGTGGCGAACTCGTCGAAGTACGGGTACGCGTAGTTCGGGTCGAGCTGGCGCGAGCGGCGGAACGCGCCGAGCGCCTCTTCACTGCGGCCGCGATACGCGAGCGAGGCGCCGCGGTAATACTGCGCCTCCGCGCTCATCGGCACGCGCTCCGCCAGCCGGTCGTAGAACTGCCATGCCTTGAGCGTATCGCCGGCCGAGAGGTAGATGCCCCCCAACGGGAGCTGGATCTCGACCCACTCCGGGAACATACGCTCGACGCGCTCCATCTCGGCGATGGCGCGCGGGAAGTCGCGCTGCCGCCGGTAGTGGAGCGCCAGCTGCATGTGCGCGAACGCGTAGTTCTTGGACAGGTTCTGCGCGTTCTCGTCCTTGAACACGTTCGGGTCCCACGAGCCGTTGGCGGTGATCAAGCCGCGATAGCGGAACGTCTCGTACAGCGCCTTGTGCGTGGTGGGTTCGTCGAAGCCGCCCTGCAGGCTATCGCGCATGACCTCCTGCACGATGCCCTCCTGGCGGAAGTACGGGCTGAAACCGAAGTCGTTCGGAACGGTGACGGCAAAGTACGGCTGCTTGACCCAGCCGGTGTCGCGCTTCGCCTGCTCCAGCATGTGGTGCACCATGAACTCGTTCGTGTAGATGATGCGCCCCTGGTCGTCCTGGAACGCGCCGGCTCCGAGCATGTCGATGGTGCGGTCGTCGAGCGTGATCGGCACCTTCGGCTGGTCGTCGCGGAGTTGCCGGATGTACCAGTCCGTGTTGAGCAGACTCAGGTTCACGATGCGCACGTCCTTGCGGAACCCCTCGACCTCCTGGATGTACCAGAGCGGGAACGTGTCGTTGTCGCCGTTCGTGAACATGAATGAGTTGGGCTTGAGTGTCGCCAGCATGTTGTAGGCGTAGTCGCGCGCGATGTAGTTGCCGCTTCGGTCGTGCATGTGCCACAGGTTCGTCATGAGCATGAGCGGCTGCAGCGCGAGCAGGCCGCTCGCCGTGACGGTCGCGAGGCCCTGCCCGGCGCCTTCTTCGAACGAATCGCGTACCCACTGGACGAGCCTGGCCGTGCCCAGCCCGATCCACAGCGCGAACGCGTGGAATCCGCTCTGGAAGAAGTAGTCGCGATCGCGCACCTCGCTCGCCGAGAAATTCAGGAACACGATCATGCCGACCGTGGACAGTCCCAGGAACGAGAACGTGAACATGAACGAGCGCTTCTCCCGCTGCAGCTGCCACCACCCGCCGAGCAGGCCGAGTGCCAAGGGCAACAGCGCGCCGGGTGGGAACATGAGCCACAGGTTGTGGACGAGGTTCCAGAACCAGGACGTCGGCGGCTGCGCGTCGAAGTGCGCGGCGCGCGACAGCTGGAGGCGCGGGTAGTCGTCGGCGCCGACGAGCGTCCACTGTCGCCGGAAGTAGCGGAAGAACTCCTTGTCGAGCTGGGTGCCGAGCGGCGCGCGGCGCGTGAACGGGTTCATCTCGCCGTACTGCTTGCGTTCGAGCAGGTCGCGCATCTTGTCCCACGTCGCAGGCGCGCCCTCGTTCACGGCGGGGTGCTGCGCGGCGCGGATCGGCAGGTAGAGGTGCGTCGAGTAGCCCGCGACCATGAGGAACAACGCGAGCAGCAGCACGCGGCCCTCCCGGTGCCGGCGCGCGAGCCACACCATGGGCCCCACGACCGCCGCCAGCGTGAGCAACGCCAGCCCTGGAGTGAAGTTCGCGTCCGAGCTGGCGACACCGAGCCCGGGCAACGAGAACGCGGCGCCCGCGAGCGCCACCCACCCGTTCAGCTTCTTGCGCCAGGCCAAGGTCGCCGACGTGATCGCGGACAGCAGGATGACCGCCCCGGCCATGTGCTCGAGCCCGGCCGGGACGCGCAGCAACGTCAGGAACGGCATCAGGAACAGGAACGCCACCGGCCGGTCCACGAGGAACACGAGCACGATCAGCGGCGCGCCCATGATGCCGACGCCCAGGTGAAGCCCGACACACAGCCACATGATGTAGGTTGCGAGCAGCAGCGGGCCTACCGTCGGCTTCCGGTCGTGCGCCTCCCACCATCGCAATCCGAGCCAGAACACCAGGATCTGCGCCAGGCTCATGAGCTGGTAGACCTCGGCCTCGACCGAGTTCTCCCAGAATGCGTCCGAGAACGCGAGCAGCAGCGCACCCGTCGCGGCGGCCGCGATCGCGACGCCCTCGTGCCAGGGCTTCCGATCGGAGCCCTGTGATAGGCGGATGAGCCGGAGCGCCGACAGGTAGGTGAACATCACCGCGAGCGCCGCCGGGATCGCTGACAGGGCATTCACGCGCTGCGCGATGTTTCCCAACGGCACGAGCGTCGCGATGCGACCGAGCAGCACGTAGAACGGTGTGCCCGGGGGGTGGGGTACGCCGAGGATGGTGGCCACCGCGATGTATTCGCCGGAGTCCCAGAACGGGACGGTGGGCGTGAGCGTGAGGAGGTAGACAGCCGCAGCGAAGATGAAGACGAGCACCGAGATCAGCGCGGCCATGCGCTGGGTCGGGATCATTCGGTGGACCTCCGTGGATTCCGGGCCTTCGCCCGACGGCTCGGGATGCGCACCAGGAACACCAGCCCGCCCAGCAGGCTGACGCCCACGGCGATGAGGTAAGTGCCGAACTGGAGCGCGAACGCACTGCTCTTGTCGAGCCCGACGAGGCCGAACAGGAGGATGCCGGCGCCTTCGCGTACCCCGATGCCGTTCAATGAGATGGGCAGGGAGACTATCACCGCCAGCAGCGGCACGAAAAGGAAGAAGTAGGCCGCGGGCACGTGGAGCCCGAGCGCGCGCGCGAACAGCACGTGTACGCCGATGCGCATGATCTGCACGACGAGCGCCACGCACAGCAGTTCGAGCAACAGCCGGCGCTTGCCGCGGAACGCGGCGAGCCTCGCCGACAGCTCGTCCAGGGCCGGCGCCAGCCGCGACAGGCCGATCGCGGCGAGCACGCGGTCGAGCGCGGCGAGAACGCGCGGCTCGAGTACGGCGCGCAGCATGAGCACTGCGGCTGCCAGGAACGTCACCACGCCGGCGTAGGCGGCGGCGAGATGGAAATGATCGATCGCGGGGATCGTGCTCACGACCGCCACCACCCCGAGCGCCACGGTGCCAATCAGGCGATCGAGCAGCACGGTGGCGAGCGCCGTCGGCCGCGACGAGCCCGAGCGCGCGATGTCGAGGGTGCGCGCGAGATCGCCGCCCACGTTCGCGGGCAGGAAATTGTTGAAGAACAATCCGACGTGGTAGTAGGCGATGACTTTCCACAACGGCAGCTTCACGCCCGCGGCGCGCAGCAGCCGGCTCCACTGGTACGAGGCGAGCAGGTGACTGGCGAGCAGCAGCATCGCGGCGGCCGCGATCCAGAACGGCGCCGCGTGCTCGAGCACAGGCCCGATCGCGTCCCAGCGCACGCGGCGGAAGGCCCACGCGAACAGCAGCACGCTCACCAGCACCTTGACGGCGAGGAGTGACACCGCGCGCGGCGAACGACGCGGGCTCACGCGGATGCCTCCCCGAGGAGGGCATCCATCGAACGCCGGCCACACTCCGGCCACTGGAACCGTGCCGCCCACTCGAGTCCCCCGCGCTCGAGGCGTTCGCGGAGCGGCGCGTCCGTGAGCACGCGCACCATGGCATCTGCGAGCCGCCCCACGTCGCCGTACGGCACGAGCAGTCCCGTCTCGTCGCGCCGGACGGAATCGCGCAGGCCCGCCGCGTCGCTCGCGATCACCGCGGTGCCACACGCCGAGGCCTCTACGACGGTGAGCCCCCATCCCTCCTTGGGCGAAGGCTGCAGCACGGCCCATGACGAGCGCAGTTGCTGCACCTTGCGCTCACCGGGAAGGAACCCCAGGAACGTGACGCTCGCCTCGAGCTTCATGCGCCCGACCTCGTGGCGAAGCGCCTCCATGTGCGGTCCGTCCCCGATGATCTCGAGCCGCGCGTCTGGCACACGGGCGAGTACCGCCGGGAGTGCTCGCAAGACCCAGTCGAGTCCCTTGTAGCGTCGCAGACGCCCCACGAACGTGAGCGTGGGCCGCGCGGCCTTCGGTGTCGCGGGATCGGCGTGATAGCGATCGTGGTCGAGACCGCAGTGCACGACGGTGACCTGCGGCGCGGGGATGCCGCGCGCGACCACGTCGTCACGTGTGCTCTCCGAGATGACGACGAAGCGGCACTTCCGGTACGCAGCCGGGATCAGCGCCTCCAGTGTCAGGACGTAGCACGCGATGAGCGCGTTCGCTTCGCGGAATGCCGTGGTGCCGAACAGGTGCGGCACCACGACCACCACTGGAGCCTGCGTGAACCACGGCGCGAGGCACGGCACCTTGTTGACGTCCTCCACCACGAGGTCGGGCCGCATGGCTCCGGAGAACTCGCGGCGTAGCACACCCGGCACGATCAGATTGAAGTTCCACCACGTGCCGCGACGAACGATGCGCATCCCGCGGTGCTCCCCCGCAGGCGCTCCGCCCGCGTATCCCGCGGCAAGCCAGGTCACGTCCCACCCGCGTCGCACGGCCTCCGCGAGCACGTGCTCCAGATGCAGTTCGGCGCCCCCCGCCTCGGGGTGCGCCGGATCGCGGAAGTTGATCGCCAGCAGGCGACGCGTCATCGGCGGGTCACGGTCTGCGCCCGACCGTCCCGATGACGTGACAGCTGTGGAGCGCCCAGCGCCTGCCGCGAAGCCACGAGCGCCAGCGCTCCCAGGCGCGAGACCACGCTGCGGGGCCGCGCGGGTGGAGCGGCAACCTTACGCCGAATCCGCGCTTCAGCACCTCGCGCGTCACGCGATACCACAACCCGGGCACCATCCAGTCGCCGTACGTGCGCACCACCTCGAGCCCGGACTCGCGAATCAGACGCTCGAGCTGCGGCACGTTGAACTGGGTCTCCCAGCCCGCGAACCAGCGATTGATCAGGATGAGCACCTGCTTCATGACCGTGTAGAGATGCCAGGCCTGCGGCACGTCCACGAGCACGCGGCCCCCCGGCCGCGTGATGCGCGTGTTCTCGGCGAGCAGCCGCCGCGGGTCGCGGAAATGCTCGAGCAGGCCCTGGTGGAACGACACGTCGATGGCGCAGTCGCGAAACGGCATGCGTGTGGCGTCCGCCTGGACGAGCATCACCGGGATGCCGAGGGAGTCCGCCTGCTGCCTCACGAGTACCAGCGCTGCCGGCGAATAGTCGAGCACGATTCCGCGCGCGCCCTGGCGCGCCAGCTCGAGCAGATCGCGCCCCGAGCCGGCGCCGATCTCGAGCACGAGCCGGCCCTCCACGGGACCGTCCGCCAGTACCTCGCGCACCAGACGTCCTCCGGTGGAATAGGTGTCGTGAATGTCCTGGCGGTGTCCCTTCCAGTAGGACTCCCAGTGGTCGAGTGTCGAGGCGCGCGTCACTATTCCCCCCAGCGCAGGCGCTCGCCCAGCGCGCTCGGCAAGCCCGCCCGTTCGATGCGTTCGATGGCACGCTCCAGGTCGTACTCCAACCGCACGTGCTCGAACGTCCATGCCTCGTCGTCCCACAGCAGGTAGCCGGCGCGCGGATCGCCGTCGCGCGGCTGGCCGACGCTCGGCACGACCACCAAGTAGCGCCGGTCGCGCCGGCCCGCGATGCGCGCGTCGCGCGTGTACGCGGCACGCCGGCCGTTCACCTCGAATGTACCCGGGTAGTGTGAATGCCCAACGAGACACACCGGCTCCTCGCACGCGTCCATCTCCACAACGGCCTCGTGCGGCGTGAACACGTAGTTCCACGCTCCGGGCTCGGCCGGCGAGGCGTGCACGAGGCGCGCGCCGCGCCACGGCACCGAGAACGGCAGCGCGCGCAGGTAGTCCAGGTGCTCGTGGCTCAACGTGGTCGCGGTCCAGCGCGCGGCGGCGGCGGCCTCTTCGTTGAAGTTCTCGAGCCACGAGGGATCGAACACGGCCTGGTCGTGGTTCCCGAGCACGGCGGTCTCGATGCGCGGGCGAAGCCGCTCGACGCATTCGTTCGGCGACGCACCGTAGCCCACGAAGTCACCCAGGCAGACCAAGTCTTCGGCGCCGCGCTCGGTGGCGCTCGCGAGCACGGCGTCCAGCGCCTCGACGTTCGCGTGCACGTCGCTCAGCACGGCGTGCTTCATGCGAACTCCGCCGGCCGCAGGCGGCGTGCCGCCTGGTCGAGCACGCCGTTCACGAACCCGCCGGACTCCTCGCTGCCGAACGTGCGCGCGATCTCGATGGCTTCGTCCAACACCACCCGCGCCGGCGAGCCCGGCCGCGTCAAGAGCTCGGCGATCGCGACGCGCAACACGGCGCGATCGGTGGCCGCGAGACGCGCCACCGGCCAGCGTTCCGCAAGTGCTGACTGAAGCTGCTCGTCCACCTCGCCGCCGCGAGTCTCGAGCGCCGCCACGAGATCCTCGACGAGTCGAAGCTGGTCCTGCGTGAGCTTCTCCTCCTGTTCGCGGCGCAGTCCCCACGCCACCGGATAGGCGTCCCCCGCGATGTCGGCCTGGTACGCCACGCGGAACGCCACCTCGCGCGCGCGCCGGCGCGCGCCCGTGGCCGGGCTCACGCACTCCCCCGCGCGGCCGCGTAGAGTTCGGCCATCGCGATTCCGGCGAGTGCCACCTGCGAGCCGGAGTTGCCGTGGCTTCCGCCGCAGCGCGCCTCGGCCTGCGCGGCGTCGTTCACCGCCAGCACGCCGTTCATCACCGGCACGCCCGTGTCGAGCGCGACGCGCTGCAGTCCTGACGCCGCGCCGTCCGCGACGATGCGGAAGTGCTCGGTCTCACCGCGGATCACCACGCCGAACGCCAGGACGGCCTCGAACCGGCCCGAGTCCGCCGCCCACGACGCCGCCACCGGCAGCTCGTGGCTGCCGGGCACCCACGTCAGCTCGACGTCCTCCTCGCGTACGCCCGAGCGCCGCAACGTGTCGAGCGCCGCGTCCACCAGGCGGCGCACGAACGTCTCGTTCCAGCGCGCCGCGACCACCGCGAATCGGAGTCCGGCCACGCTCACGCGTCCTCCTGTGCCAGCTCGAGCAGGTGACCGAGCTTGTCGCGCTTGGTCGAGAGATAGCGACGGTTGTGGCGGTTCGGAGCCACCTGCACCGGCACCCGGCTCTCGATGGTGAGGCCGTACGCCTCGAGTCCCACCACCTTCCGGGGATTGTTCGTGAGCAGCCGGATGCGGCGCACGCCCAGGTCCACGAGGATCTGCGCGCCGATGCCGTAGTCGCGTAGGTCCGCGGCGAAACCGAGCTTCAGGTTCGCGGTCACAGTGTCGAAGCCCTTGTCCTGGAGCTTGTAGGCGCGCAGCTTGTTCTCGAGACCGATGCCGCGGCCCTCCTGACGCAGGTAGAGCAGCACTCCGGAGCCGTGCTTCGCGATCGCGCGCAGCGCCGCGTGGAGCTGCGGCCCGCAGTCACAGCGCTGGGACCCGAACACGTCGCCGGTCAGGCACTGCGAGTGCACGCGCACGAGGGCCGGCGCCTTGGGCGAGATGCGCCCCTTGACGAGGGCGATGTGGTGATCCCCCTCGAGCACGCTCTCGTAGAGGTGGAGCTGGAACACGCCCTCCGCGGTGGGCAGCGGCACCTGGACGACGGGCCGCACGAGCTGCTCGCGCTGGCGGCGCCATTCAATGAGATCGCGAATCGTGAGGATGCCAAGCTCGTGCCTCCGCGCGAACAAGCGCAGCTCGGGCAGCCGCATCATGTGGCCTTCCTCGTCCAGGATCTCGCACACCGCCGCAACCGGCTGCAGGCCGGCGAGTCGGCAGAGATCCGGCGCGGCCTCGGTGTGGCCGGCGCGGCGCAGCACGCCGCCGGGCACCGCGCGCAGCGGGAACACGTGGCCCGGTCGGACGAAGTCGCCCGCGACGGCGGCCGGACGGGCCAGCGCTCGCAGCGTGCGGGCGCGGTCGAATGCCGATGTGCCCGTCGTGGTTCCACGCTTCGCGTCCACGGACTCGGTGAACGGCGTGCCGAACTTTGAGGTGTTATCCGAGACGAGCAGCTTGAGCCCGAGCCGATCCGAGATCTCTGGTGCCATCGGGGCGCACAAGATTCCGCGGCAGTGCTTGACCGCGAAATTCACGAGCGCCGGGCTCGCGTGCTCAGCGGCGAACACGATGTCGCCCTCGTTCTCGCGGTCGGCGTCATCCACCACGATGACCATGCGCCCGGCCTTGATGCGGCGGAGCGCCTCGTCCACGGTGAGCAGAACCTCGTCCGGCGCGGCGCGTCGGCGAGCGGTCGCGGCCGGACGACGCGGGGTCTTCGTCACGGGAGTCACGGTGCGTATCCTTCGCCCGGAGCCTCGAGCATGCGCGCGAGGTAGCGGGCCAGTAGGTCCACTTCGAGGTTCACTCGCGTGCCCGGCTCGTAGGTTCCCGCCGAGGTGACTGCGAGTGTATGGGGAATGTACGCGATTTCGCATCCGCTGTCGGTGAGCGCCGCGACCGTGAGACTCACGCCATCCACGGCGAGCGAGCCCTTGAGCGCCACATAACGCCGGAGCGCTGTGGGGAGCTCGAGTATCACGCGTCGGCCGTCGCCCTCGGGCACGCTCGCGCGCACCTCACCCACCGAGTCCACGTGACCCTGCACCCAATGCCCGCCGAGCCGATCCCCGACGCGCAGCGAGCGTTCGAGGTTGACGGCGGTATCCTCCCGCCACTCGCCGAGGGTCGTGCGTCGCAGTGTCTCCGGTACCACCTCCACCGCGAACCGTCCCGGCTCGACCGCCACCGCAGTGAGGCAGCAGCCCGAACAGGCGATGCTGTCGCCGACGCGCGTGTCTTCGAGGACGTCGCGCGCCGCGATCCAGAATCGCCGTCCGTCGGGTCGCGACTCGACGCGCTGCACACGTCCCAGTTCCTCGATCAATCCGGTGAACACGCTCAGCCCTCCAGTTCCACGACGAGCTTCGAGTCGTCGCCGAGGCGCGTCAGGGAGTGGACGCGACCTCGCGTCGCGTCCGCGAGCGCGAGGTTCAGTCCTTCGCACCACGCGAGCCCGCCGCCCAAGACGAGCGGCGCGGTGTAGAGCACGACACGCTGGACGAGCCCGGCCTTGAGGAACGCCGAGCCGAGCGAGGCGCCCCCCTCGAGCAGCACCTCGTGACGGCCCTCGCGCGCGAGCCGCTGGACGAGTGCGCGGGGGGAGACGCGGCCGCGCTGCGCCGCGACCCGCCACACCGTCACACCCCGCGCGGTGAGCGCGCGCTCGCGCGAGCCCGGTGCAGCTCTCGTGCAGGCCACGACCGTTCCGCGTGCGAGTGCTGCCGAGAAGAGCTTGAGCTCAAGCGCCAGCTTGAGCCCCGAGTCCACGACAACGCGAAGCGGCGACGGGGCGTTTGCGACTCCGCGCACCGTGAGCCGCGGGTCGTCGGCGCGAGCCGTGCCCGCCCCCACCACGATGGCGTCGCTCGCGGCGCGCAACCGGTGTGCGTCGGCACGCGCGGCGGGACCCGTGATCCAGCGCGAACGCCCGCGGGCGTCGTTGATGCGGCCATCGAGCGTGGCTGCCACCTTCCAGGTCACGCGAGGTTCGCCGAGCCGTCGCGAACGCAGGTAGCCGGCGAGCTGCGCACGCGCTTGGGCGGCGAACAGGCCCAGTTCCACCTTCACACCCGCGGCGCGGAGCCGGCGGAGCCCGCGGCCGTTCACGCGCGGATCGGGATCGCGTTGCGCCACGACGCAGCGCGCGATACCCGCCTCGATCAACGCCTCGGCGCAGGGGGGTGTCCGACCCCAGTGCGCACATGGCTCGAGCGTCACGTACATCGTGGCGCCACGCGCCAGGCGTCCCGCCCGGCGCAGCGCTTCGATCTCGGCGTGCTCGAGGCCGACCGCACGATGCCAACCCTCTCCCACGACGCGCCCATCACGAACGACCACAGCGCCCACGATCGGATTGGGCGCCGTGCGTCCGCGTCCGCGCTCCGCGAGACTCAGCGCGCGACGCATGAGGCGATCGGCTTCGAGGTTTCGGCGAGAGGCACTAGCCATGGGAGCCCCGGAGGAACACGCGGGGCGCGGACGATCGCACGGCACCGCCTCGATCGACCGGTGTCCCGGCCGTTCGGCGTCCGCTGCGCTCTTCCTTCTCTCATCCCGACTGTCACGGTCGGCCCCGGAATCTCACCGGGTCTGCCAAAAGCGCTTGCGCGCCGAGGCTCGCGGGCTTTACCGCCGGTGGGGACTTTGCACCCCGCCCCGAAGGAAAAAGTGGGGAGAAGTGTAAGGGGGTCCGCTTCGGCCGGTCAACGCTCGTCGGGACCCCGCTCCCGATCGGTTCCTGGCGGGGCCGAGGTCCAGGGTGTCGAGCGGCCGATGAGGACACGGCCGCAAGTGCATCTCGCCGTGTGCACTGGCCGCACGCGTCAGCAGATGGCGCGGCGGGCAGAAACCCGTTGCCTGACCAACCCCGCGTGGGATTCCATATGATGTGGCGGTTCCACTGCCACGCTCCCGAACCTGGAGGGGAAGTCATGCGCCGGTCGCTGGCCCTGCTGCTCGCTGGCTCGAGCCTCGCCGCAGCGGTCACTGCGCTCTCCCCTCATCCGGCGGTGACGCGGACCCAGGCCGTCGCCGACTTCGCCCATTTCGAGAGCGGCCATGTGCATCCGCTTGCCATGACTCCGGATGGCACCCGACTCCTCGCCGTCAACACCGCCGCCGGCACGCTCACCGTACTGAGCCTCACCGGCGCGCTCCCGGTGCGCGTCGCGGACATTCCGGTGGGACTCGAGCCCGTCTCGGTCGCGGTGCGCTCGAACGACGAGGCCTGGGTCGTGAACCAGCTCTCGGACGACATCAGCATCGTGAACCTGGTCACGCGAAACGTGCGCGCCACGCTGTACGTGGGCGACGAGCCCAGCGACGTGGTGTTCGCGAGCACGCCGTCTCGAGCGTGGGTGAGCGTGTCGCAGGAGGACGCGGTCAAGCTCTACGACCCCGCGGACCTTGCGGCATCGCCGCTGGTGATCGCGATCCCCGCACGCAAGCCGCGCTCGCTCTCGGTGAGCGCGGATGGCCTGTCGGTGATGGCGGCGGTGTTCAATGGAAACGACGGCGCCACGGTTCTATCGCAGACCGAGGCTGGTGATTCGCTGCCGGCGCCGCAGCCGCCCAAGAGCGCGGCCCTGCCGCCGGCGCCCAAGACCGGGCTCATCGTGCACTTCGTGAGCGGTCACTGGCGAGACGTCGCGGGCAAGCTCTGGGACTCGAAGGTGCCCTACACGGTGCCGCGCGTGGAACTCGTGCGGCTGGACGTCACGAGCCTGGGCACGCTCTCGACGTACGGCGATCTCGCCAGCTCGATGTTCGCTACCGGTATCAACCCGGTGAGCGGCGTGTGCGCGAGCGTGGGCACCGAGGCCATGAGCGAGGTCCGCTTCGAGCCGAACGTGCGCGGCCACGCGACCGAGTCGCGCGTCGCGCTCGTGCCGCCCGTGGGCCCGGCCACCGTCGTGGGATTGAACCCGCACATCAACTACGCGGTGCCGAACGGGCCGGCCTCCGAGCGCGACTCGTCGCTGGCACTCCCCATGGGCGCCGCGTGGTCGCCGGACGGGGAGCGGCTCTACGTGTCTGCGATGGGTTCCGGCAGGCTCGGTGTGCTGAGCGCGGAAGGCGCGCTGCTCGCGAGGGTGCCGACCGTGGCCGGCCCTACCGGGATCGTGGTGGACGGCGCGCGCCAACGCGTGTACGTGCTCGGCCGCTTCAGAGGCGAATTGCAGACGCTGTCCGCGGCCACGATCCACAGCCTGGGCGTCGCCTCGATCGGGTTCGATCCGACGCCTGACGACATCGTGAACGGCCGGCGTTTCTTCTACGGCGGCTTCACGTCGGGGCATGGCGATGAGGCGTGCGCGAGCTGTCATTTCTTCGGCGACCTCGACAACCTCGCGTGGGACCTGGGCGACCCTACGGGCTCCATGACGCCGGTACCGCCGGGCATGCTGGACCCGCTACTCACTCCCATGCACCCGATGAAGGGACCCATGACGACGCAGAGTCTTCGCGGGCTCCCGAACACTGGCTTGCTCCACTGGCGCGGAGACCGCGCGGACTTCTTCGCGTTCCGGGGCGCCACGCAAGGGCTGCTCGGGCTCGCCGCGCCGATCCCGGACAGCGAGATGGTGGCGATGTCGCAGTTCGTGCTGCCGCTCGTCTATCCGCCCAACCCGAACCAGTTCCTCGACCGCACGTTCCGCGATGCGCCCGCGGGCCAGCCGAGCGCCGAGCGCGGGCGCGCGTTCTTCGTCGGGACACCCGTGGACGGGGGCCAGCCGTGCGCGTTCTGTCACAGCTTGCCGACGGGAACGAACCGCCAGCTCATCGACCGCTTCGCGCTGCAGTCGACGCAGGACGTCAAGGTGCCGCAGCTCCGGAACCTCTACCAGAAGACCGGCTTCACCGACGCGACCGGCGTGGTGAACAAGCGCGGCGCCGGATTCATCCACGACGGCTCGACCGACAACCTGTTCGACTTCCTGCATTTCCCCGGGTTCAACTTCGCGGCCGGGGCGGCGGGTGACGCGCAGCGGCGCGATCTCGAAGCGTACCTGCTCGCGTTCGACACCGGCATGGCGCCCGCGGTCGGCGCGCAGGTGACGTTCGACGGCGGCGCCGGCGCCGGGCGCGTGGCGCGCATGGACACGCTCACGCAGCGCGCTGCGGCGGGCGATTGCGACCTCGTCGCGCACGGCCGCGTCGCGCAGGTGGCGCGCGGCTGGATGTTCAC
>JAHFBW010000377.1 GCA_023249845.1 Candidatus Eiseniibacteriota bacterium | reverse complement strand
GGCCGGCGTGTTCTCGGCGCGCGGTCCCGCGCTCTCGGTGGGGCGCTGGGCGCTCGTGGGCGTGGCCGCCGTGGGCGCCCGGACGGCCGCGATGACGCTCAACCGGCTGATCGACCGCCACCTCGATGCACGGAACCCGCGCACGGCTGGCCGCGAGCTGCCCGCCGGCCGGATGAAGCTGGCCGAGGCCACGGCCCTGCTCGTGGTGAGCACAGGGGTGTACGCCGCCGCCTGCGCCGCACTTGGGCCCTGGTACCTGCGCGTGGCGGTGGTGCCGTTCGCGGTGTTCGCGCTCTACCCCTACCTCAAGCGGTTCACGCCGCTCTGCCATGCCGGCGTCGGCGTGGCGCTGGCGCTGGCGCCGCTCGCGGGTTTCGCGGCAGCGCACCCGAGCCTCCAGGACAGCCCGCCGGTGTGCGGGCTCGCCGCGTTCGCACTCTTCTGGGTGACAGGCTTCGACATCATCTACGCGACACTGGACGAAGCGTTCGATCGCAGCGCCGGTGTGCACAGCATGGTCGTGTGGCTCGGACGCGAGCGTGCACTACGCGTGTCCTGGGCGTTGCACGTGTGCGCGATGCTCGCGCTCGGGTGGACGCTGTGGCGGCTCGCGTTCGCGCTGGACCACGACGCGGCTCCCGTCTTCTTCCGGATCATGGACCCGCCCACGGGCTGGGCGAACCCGTTCCCACTCGCCATCACCGCGGGCTGCTTCGCGACCACCGTCGTGCTGCTGTGGCTGGAGCAACGCTGGGCCGAGAATGTGAACCTCGCGTTCTTCAAGACGAACATCGCCGTGGGCGCGCTCGTGCTGCTCGCGGTGCTCGCGGCGCGCCTGACCGGCGGCGGGTTCTTCTTCTAGCGTGGCGCGCTACCTGGTCGCGATGACGGGCGCGTCGGGAGCGGCCTACGGCGTGGACTTCGTGCGTCGCTGCCCGGGCGAGAAGTTCCTCGTGCTCTCGGACTGGGCGCGCCACGTGCTGGCGAGCGAGACGGGCATGAAGCCGGCCGACCTGGAGCCTCACGTGAAGAAGGTGTTCAAAGACGACGATCTCGCGGCGCCGTGGAGCTCGGGCAGCAATCGCCATGACGCGATGATCATCCTGCCGTGCAGCGTGAGCACGCTGGCCAAGGTCGCCACCGGCATCGCCGACACGCTGGTGACGCGCGCCGCCGCCGTGACGTTGAAGGAACGCATGCGGCTGATCGTCTGCGTGCGCGAGACGCCGCTCTCGGGTATCGCGCTCGAGCACATGCTGCGGCTCTCGCGCGAGGGCGCGGTGATCATGCCCGTGTCGCCGCCATGGTATCGGAACCCCACCGACCTGACGCAGCTCGTCTCTGGGTTCACCGACAAGGTGCTGCAACTGCTCGGCGAGCCCGCGGGCCAAGGCTGGCGTGAGAGCGAGCTCGAGTGAGCTATCGTTCCCTCGGGGAGTTCGTCACCGCCTGCGACGCCAAGGGTGACGTGAAACGCGTCTCGCGCGAGGTGGACTGGAAGTACGAGGTCACCGAGATCGCCTGCCGCGAGGCGAAGGTGCAGGGACCGGTGCTCGTGTTCGAGAACGTGCGCGGGTCGCGGTTCCCGCTCGCGGTCAACGTGCTCGCCGCCACGCGGCGCATCGAGTGGGCGCTCGGCCGCACGCCGCGCGCCGTGGGCGATCAGATCGAGGAGATCTTCCACGCGCTGCCGCCGCGGGAGTTTGCGGAGGTGTGGGGGCTTCGGCGTCACTTCGGGCGCCTGCTGGCGTCACGGCCCGTGCGACTCCCGCGCGGGCCGGCTCAGGAGCTGTCGCTCGGCGCCGACCTGGCGCCGCTTCCCATCCTGAAGCTGTGGCCGAACGACGGCGGGCGGTTCGTCACGTTCCCGCTCGTGTTCACGCACGATCCCGTCACGCGCCAGCGCAACCTCGGCATCTATCGTATGCACGTCCACGACGAACAGATCACCGGCATGCACTGGCAGATCGGGAAGGGCGGCGGGTTCCACTATCACCGCGCCGAGCAGCGCGGGCAGGGCCTCGATGTGGCGGTGGCCGTTGGCGCCGATCCGGCCACGCTGCTCTCGGCGGTCGCGCCGCTGCCCGAGGGCATCGACGAAATCGCGTTCGCGGGCTTCCTGCGCGGCCGGCGCACGCGACTCGCGCGCGCCCGCACGCTCGACATGTTCGTACCGGCCGACGCCGAGTTCGTGATCGAGGGGCACGTGCCGCCCGGCGAGCGCCGCACCGAGGGGCCGTTCGGGGATCATTTCGGGCACTACTCGCACGCCGCGCCATTCCCCGTGTTCCACGTCCGAACGGTGACGCACCGCCGCGTGCCGCTGTTCCAGGCGAGCATCGTGGGCAAGCCACCTCAGGAGGACAAGTGGATGGGCGAGGCGGTGCAGGACATGTTCACGGGCGTGCTCAGGGTGATCCACCCCGAGATCGTGGACCTGTGGGCCTATTTCGAGGCGGGTTTCCACAACCTGCTCGTCGTGGCGGTGGAGAATCGCTACGCCAAGGAGGGGATGAAGACCGCGCTCGGCCTGATGGGCACCGGGCAACTCTCGCTCACCAAGGTCATCGTGCTCGTGGACGCCGACGTGGATCCGCGTGACCGCCGGGCGGTGTTCGAATCGCTCGCGCGTCATTTCGACCCCGCGGAGGACCTGCTGCTCGTGCCCGGTGTGCCGCTCGACACGCTGGACTTCACGAGCGGCCGCATGAACCTGGGGAGCAAGATGGTGTTGGATGCGCAATCGCACGCGCGGCCCGTGGGCTCCGCGGGCGGCTCGGCCACGGCGGCGCGTCCGGCCGCGGACCTGCTTGCCGGGGTCGCGGACCCGCGCGCGTTCGACGAGCG
>JAHFBW010000376.1 GCA_023249845.1 Candidatus Eiseniibacteriota bacterium | reverse complement strand
TCCGGTTCCGCGAACTGCGGAAGTTAGGCTAGCGACCAGGTCCGATCGCGCGTTCCGCGAGGGGGCCGCCTGCGAGCGGCCCTTCGTGTCTCCGGGGTGACGCTGGCCGCGCGCCCCCGGAGCACACAGGGACCGCGTCCGTGCGTCGCGCTACGCTCAGTGTCTCGCGTCACCCGCATTCGCGAGGCGTTCCAGCAGCACGGCCGTGCGCTTGGCCTGCCACGGGAGCGAGCGGAGCCGTCCCGTCTCCTGCACGGTGTGCCCGCCCGTGCCTTTCAAGCCCATCGCGTCGATGATCCGGGGCACGTGCCCGCCGAGGAACGACACGTCGGCCGCTCCGGCATGTCCGGGATCGACCGGCGTGAGCGCCCCGAGGCCGAGGTCCTGGCTCGCCTGGTCGACCAGCGCGAGCAGCGCGCGGTTGCCGTCGGTCGGGGCGAGCGGCGGGTAGCCCTGCTCGAACTCGATGTCCGCGACCGTGTGCGGCGAGGCGCTGTCGGCGATGCGGTGCATCACGGCCTGGGCATGCTCGCGCTGCTCCACGGTGAGCGTGCGCAGATCGCCCGTCACCAGCGTGCTCTCCGCGACCACGTTCGTCTTGCCGAAGGCGGTGCCGCGGGACTCTGCGGCATCGTGGGCGATGGAGGTCCCGCCCACCACGAGGCCCGGGTTCAATGTCAGGTAGGGCTCGTGCCCGAGCGAGTCGCGAAACTGCTCGAGCATGTGCGCGGCTTCGTAGATGGCGCCCACGCCGACCCGGCTGCTCCACACCTCGGACGAATGCGCCGGGGTCCCGCGCACGCGCAGCTGCCAGCCGCAGGAACCGCGGCGCGACACGATCACGTGGTAGGGGTCGCCGTCGCCGTCCTCGAAGCCGATCGCCGCCGTCGCGCCCTCAGCCGCGGACAGGAGATCCGCGCGCGCCGCCGCGAGCGGCGCGCCGGGCCGCTCCTCGTCGCCATCGAAGACCACGACCACGTGCAGCCTGTCGAGCACGCCGTTCTCGCGCAGCGCGCGCAGCGCCAGGAGCGCGATGACATCGCCGCCCTTCATGTCGATCACACCCGGTCCGGCCGCGGTGGAGTCGTCGAGCCGCTGGAAGCGCTGGAACGGGCTCTCGGGCTCGAACACCGTGTCGAGGTGGCCGATGAGGACGACTTTGGGCCAGCGGCTCCCGCCGCTCCCGCGCTCCGCGATCAGGTGCCCGGCCCGGCCCCAGCCCGCGCCGTCGACCCAGCGGGTGCGGAATCCGAGTCCGTCGAGTTCCTGCGCGAACAGCGCGCTCACCGCCCGCACGCCGGCGAAGTTCATGGTGCCGCTGTTCACGTTCACCGCGCGTTCGAGCAGCGCCAGTGATTCCGGGAGGTGACGGTCCACGCTCGCCGTCAGATTCCGCTCGAGTGGCGACAGGCCGCTCGCGGCCGCCGGCAGGGGAGCGAGCGCCAGCCCCAGGCCGAGCAGGTACAGCGAGAGTCGTGGACGCATGCCCGTCATCATGCCGCCCGGGCGGGGCAGCGACAAGCGGGCGCGGCGCGCCTACGGAGTCGCGATGCGCGTGAACACCACGGCTTCGAGCCGGCCGGAGCGGACATGACCGGCGAAGCGGAACCCGGCCGGCGCCTCGCGCCGCTCGAGCTGCGCCCGCCACGCCTCCTCTCCTGGCCTTGTCACCAGCCACTCGTTGGTGAGCACCACCGCGCCGGGACGCAGCCGCTCGGGTCCGCCGACGAGCTGCGCCGGTTCGAGCGGGACGAGCGTGACCGGATGGCGCGCGAACCAGGCGATCCACGGCGCGACGTCGCTCGCGACGAGGACGCCCTCGGGCAGCAGCGGCCGCACGCCGGTGCCGAGCGCGCTCCACTCACGCTCGTGGAACTCGCTCCGGCCCGCGAGGCTGCCGGCGAGGGAGGCGCGCCAGTCGCGGGCGAGCGGTAGTACGCCGGCCAGCACCGCGAGCGCGACCGCGACGGTGACGACGCTGCGGCGTCCCTTTCCGAGTGCCTCCGCGAGCCGTGCGACGCCGGCGAACGCGAGCGCGACGGCGGTGGGAAGCAGCGGGAACAGCATGCGCGGGTCGGCCACGGTGGCCGCGGCGAGCAGCGCCAGCAGGGCACCTGCGAGCGCGACCACGAGCACGAAGCCCCGCGCGCGAGGCGCACCGCGCAGCACGGCCGCCAGCCCGGCGAGCACGGCGAACGCGCCCGGCCAGCGGCCGCCGAGCCACCACGAGCCGTACACCACGGAGCGCAGGTTGCGCGTGAGCTTTGCCGCCCATGCCGCGGGGTGCGCGCGGATCCACGCGAAGGCATCCGGTGGCGGGGTCATGCGATTAAGCCGCGCGACCGCATATTCTGGCGTGACCCCCGTCAGCAGCAGATAGCTCCCCACGTCACTCGTCGGGCTGCCGGTGCTCATCCACTTATAGAGCCCGGTCAGCAGGGCCAACGGCAGGAATCCCGCGAGCACGCGCGCCAGCATGCGGAGCGGCTGCCCGCGCGGGGCCAGCACCAGCACTGCGAGCACGAATGCCGGCAGCAGCGGCACCATGACCGGCCGCGCGAGGTGAGCGAGCCCCAGCGTCAGGCCGAGCCACACCGGCCGCGGTCGATCGGGCAGCTGCCAGAGCAGCAGGAACGCCCCGGTGAGCAACGCTGCAAACGGCATCTCGGACAAGCCCTCGCTCGCGAAGCGCAACGCCCACGGCGACAGCGCGAACGCGGCCCCGGCGCCGAGCGCGACCGTGCGCGAGCCGGCGAGCGCCAGAGCCAGGCGCGTGGTGAGGAGCACGCACAGGACAAATGCGAGCACGGCGGGCACCAGCGTGACGCTGGGGTGGGTGCCGAAAACCGCGAAC
>JAHFBW010000091.1 GCA_023249845.1 Candidatus Eiseniibacteriota bacterium | reverse complement strand
GCTGATCGCGAAGCGGCGTGAGCGGATCGACAACCTGACGGTCGACAGCGTTCACGATTCGTTCCGCAAGTACTTCCCGCCGAACCACTACTCCGTCGTCCGGCTCGCCCCGGAGCTCGCAAAGGCGAATCCCTAGGGGGAGCCCGGATCGGATTGCCAGCGCACGAGCCTCACCCCGTCGGCGCGCGCTACCACCCGTTCCCGAGGGTCGGTCGCGCGCGCCGGCTCTTCGGGCGCGATGAGCCAGAGCTCGCGGCCGAGTGCCAGCAACTGGTCCGCGTCGCGCCCGACCGGCCACGCGCCGAGTTCCAGCGAACGTGCCACGACCGCGCGAGACGCCAGCGCCCCGCTCGCATGGCCCCACTTGCGGGCCATGAAACCTCCACTCCAGAGAAGCGTTCTCCCGGTCTCGCCGGGAAGCCCTGGAGCAGCACCCCGCGTCGTGTCCTGCGTGGCGTCCACGATGATTCCGTCGCGCGGCACGAACTCCGTCACGGCCGCGACGATGGAGAGGGGCGGCTGCGAGGGCGCGTCGTGACTGGTCGCGCGTTCGTGCGCGTACGCCCAGAGCGCCGCGCCGAGCGTCGGCGCCAGCGCGGCCACGAGCAGAGGCGCGACGACGCGACGCGCACGCTCACCAAGGCCCGCCCACCCGAGCGCCGCCGGCGCGGACGCGAGCAGGAACGCGAGATTCAGGAACTTGCTCTGATTGTCCCCTCCGAGCGAGACGACGCAAGCCGCCAGCGCCAGCGCGCCGATAGCGCCGACCAGGATGCGGGCGAACGCGGGCTGCGCGCGATTCGCGAGCAGCGCGCGAGCGGCGGGCGGCAACACGACAGCGCCAGCGAGCAGGGTCGAGAGCAGGCCGGCCGCGCGCACCGAGAGTCTGGCGGGCACGCCGCTCTCGCCGCCGCCCACTGACACGAGCGCCGCGAGATACGGGGAAACGAGCACGATCGAACCGAGCAGGGCCGCTGCAGCGCCGGGTGCCACCGCCTTCACCGCCGGCTCGGTGACCCACGCCACCCCCACTCCGGCGGCAAGCGCCGCGATCAGCGCGAGTCCCGCGAACGGGTGCGCGAACGTGACGGCCGCGAGCGCCACGGCCATCCACGCGAGCGAGGCGCGCGACCGGGTCTCACACCATGCGGCGAGTGCCAGGAGCGCGGCCGCGCCGCCGGCCAAACCCCAGGCGAATGGCGTCAGCACCACGAACTTGTCGAGCGGCAGCACGAGCGACGGATGCAGCCACCCCGGGTCCAGCGCTCGCAGAGCCTCGTCGGCGCCGTGATCTAGTGAGCGCGCCAGCTCCGCCGTGCCGCGCACGTGGCCCGTGGCCGCGCGAATCGCGAGCGTCACCCAGGTGAATGGCGCGGCGCCGACCAGTGCCAACACCTGGGCCAACACGCACGAACAGGGCGAGCCGCCGAGCCGCCGGGCCAGGGATCCCACGGCGAGCATCGCGGCGATCGCGGCCCCGACGCTGCTCCACACGAGCGGCGTGTAGGCGCCGAGTCTTGGCGCCAGTGCCAACCATCCCGCGGCCCAGGCGTGAATGCCCCAAGCGTAGCGAAGCGGGAGGCCCGCGAAGAAGGGATCCTCGGGCGGCAGGCCCCGCTCCACAGACCACACCACGCCGGCGTGGAACGCACCATCGGAGCGGGCCGAGAGCATCGGATCGACCGTGTGCGCCGCGAGCAGGAGCGCGCCCAGGCCGAGCGCCACCCACCACACCGCGAGCGTACTGGCCGCCTCGTGTTCACGTGCGCGCGGACGCAGCGCTTCCCATGCCGCGAGCAACGCGAGTGCGACCGACACGCCCTGCGCCGCGGGCACCGGCGCGACACCCGCGAATCGCACCAGTACCAATGCCGCGCCGGAGAGGAACGGTGATGCCACGAGCGCGAACGAGGCGCGGACATCACTCGGCTGTCCTCCCACGAGCCGGCCTGCGAGCCACGCGCCGGGGATGATACCGGTCGCAATGGCCAGCGCCACGTTGACGAGCTTCGAGGGAATCGCTCCGCCCGGCGCTGCCGCCGCCACCGCGGCTGCGAGTGCCGCCAGGAACCACGCCGCGCGTTCGCGCGCGTGGCTGCTCATCGCGCGCCTCGTGTAGAGTGCCGCGTCCGCAGCTGGCCCCGGAGACATACACCATGGCACCCGCCACGAACGAGTCGCGACTTCCGATTCTGGCGTGGGCGGCACTCGCGTTCGCCGCCCTGGCGCTCGCGGTGGCACACATCCGCGTGAGCGTCGTGGGCCCGGACGCGGCGCGCTTCAGTTTCGACAGTGCGGAGTACGCGCTCGCTGGCCGCGCGTGGCTCGAGACGGGCCGGCTGGTGACGCCGTTCGTCCATCCGGCGGCACTCGGCGTGTCGCCCGGGCCACCCTACCCGCTGCTCGTGGGCCACCCGCTCGTGCCCGCATTGAACGCCGTGAGCTTCGCGCTTTTCGGGCGCGATCCGCTCGTGACGTTCGTTCCGGCGGTGCTCGCGTACGTGGTCACCGTCCTGTTCGTGGCGCGGTTGGCACTCGCGCTCTGCGGGTCGCCAGTCGCGGCGCTGGGTGCCGCGCTCGCGTTCGCCGTGACACCGTGGTCGCTGCGCTTCGCGAGCGAAGGACTGAGCGAGATGCCGTTCACCGCATTGCTCACCGCCGCGTTTCTGGCGCTCTGGAGGCTTCCCGGGCGGCCGCGCGCGTTCCGGCTGGGTGTGCTGCTGGGCCTGGCGCAACTCACGCGTCCCGTCGCCGTCCCCCTCTTGCCGGCGTTCGCCCTGGGACTGTGGCAGCTCACGCCGCCGGCCCGGCGCCTGCCGGCGCTGCTCGCCGTAGCCGCAGGCTTCGTCCCACTCGCGTCCCTGATCGTGTTCTACAAGTGGCTCGCCACCGGTCAGCCGTTCGCCGAGGTGGGCGGCTACCTGTTGCTCACCGGCGTGAGCCCCGAGTTCGCGGTGTCGCGGCTCAATCGCATGACGCCGCCGCCCGACGCACTGCCGTGGATCGCCGCTCACCCCCTGCTGTGGTTCGGCAAGCTCGTCAGGAACCTGCGCTCGGTGGCGTACGGAGTGTGGTGGAACTTCGGCCGCTGGCCGGTCGCGTTCGCGGCGCTCACGACGCTCGCGGCGCTGTTCCGAGGGGACACGCGCGCGAAGGGTTTCGTCCTCGCGTTCTCCGGCGCCGCAGCACTCCTGACGCTCCTCGCCTCGGCCACCGTGGCGGACGCGCGCATGCTGTTCCCTCTCGTTCCCGTGGCCGTCTCGCTCGCGTTCGCCGGTTTGGTCCGCGTCGTCGAGGCCCTGGGCGGCGGTCGCCGGACATGGGTGGCGCTCGCCTCGGTGCTTGCGGTGATCGCAGGGCTCCTGCCGCTGGCGCGCGAATGGCGGGCAAGTCTCGCGGGCGGGCTCGCCGGGCGGAGCGCTTACCACGAGCAGGAGTGGCGCGGCCTCGGCGCCGCAGTCCGACCGCTCCTGCCTCGGGGTGCGCTCGTGGCGAGCGACGCCGCGCCCTGGATCGCGTGGTTCACCCACCGAGACGTCACGCTCGTGCCACTCGAGCCCGCGGCCCTCGTGGACGGCCCCGAGCGGCTCCGGCCGGGCGCGGTGGTGCTCACGAACGAGTGGCTCGTGTCGCGGCCCGGCGAGGAGGCGTGGAAGGTGTTGCTCGACCAACGCCGGCCGCCTTCGGGCTTCGTGCTCGCCGGTCACGTTCGCTCCGGCCGGCTCGAAGCCGTGGTCTTCACCCGCATCGCGACCCCGTGAACCGGAGCGGGGACGGCGCACCCCACGCGCACCGGTGCGCCCCGGAGCGGCGCGACCATACACCACGCTTGTCGCGAGTCGGACGGTCACGGCATGATGCGCGCCGCATGCGACGCTCGCTCATGCTCCTCGCTCTCGCGATCTCCACCGGTGCCCTTCTGCCCGAGCCCGCTCTTGCGAGTACCGTGACGACCGCCGAGAGAAAGCTCGCGGCGCGCGTGGACCGGCACCTCCCGGCCGCGTTAGGGCTCCTCGAGCGCACCGTCAACCAGAACAGCGGCACCATGAACTTCGCGGGTGTCAAGGCGGTGGGCGAGACGTTTGCGGACGAGTTCCGCGACCTGGGCTTCCGCACGGCCTGGGTGGACGGCGCGGCATGGGGCCGGGCGGGCCATCTCGTCGCCGAGAAGGGTTCGCGCGGGCCCAAGGTGCTGCTCGTGGGCCACCTCGACACGGTGTTCGAGCCCGACAGCCCGTTCCAGCGCTATCACGCGCTGGACGATTCCACAGCGATGGGGCCGGGCGTCACCGACATGAAGGGCGGGAACGTCATCATGCTGGTCGCGCTGCGCGCGCTCAAGGAGGAAGGCCTCCTGGACCAGCTTCGTGTCGCGGTGGTCTTGATGGGCGACGAGGAAGCCAGTGGCGCGCCGCTCGAGGCCGCTCGCGCCGACCTGCTGCACGCCGCCCTGGGCGCGGCCGCGGCGATCGGATTCGAGGACGGCGACGGCGACCCGCGCCACGTCGTGGTTTCGCGGCGAGGCTCGTCGTCGTGGGTGCTGCGCGTGCGGGGCACGTCATCGCATTCGTCGCAGATCTTCGCCACCGACGTGGGCCCGGGCGCCATCTTCGAGGCATCGCACCTGCTGCAGCAGTTCCGTGACTCGCTCGCCATGGAGCCCTATCTCACGTACAGCCCCGGCCTGATCGTGGGCGGCACGAAGATCACGCACGAGCCCGAGGCATCACGCGGCACGGCGTTCGGCAAGACCAACGTCGTGGCCGAGAGCACGCTCGTGACGGGCGACCTGCGCGCGCTCACGCTAGAGCAGCGGGCCCGGGCCGTGGCGACGATGGAGCGCATCGTGGCCGCGCCCTCACCGAACACGTCCGCGAGCATCACGTTCAAGCACGGCTATCCCCCGCTGGCGCCCACGGACGGAAACCGCCGGCTACTCGCCATGCTGGACGACGCCAGCCGCGGACTCGGACTGGGGGCTCTCGAAGCCGTGGACCCGGCGCGTGCTGGCGCCGCCGACGTGTCGTTCCTCGAGGGGCACGTGCCCATGATCGTGGACGCGCTGGGCTTGAAGGGTAGCGGCGGCCACACTGTGAATGAGACCGCCCGGCTCCAGAGCCTGGCGTGGCAGGCCAAGCGCGTGGCGGTGACGCTGGCGAGACTCGCGCGAGCGCCGGCGCGCGGACGTTAGGCGCGATCGATCGATCCCGGTCTCCACCCCGCCGGCCGTGGGTCAGCTCTTGAGACCGGCCACGCGGTTCAGCTGGTCTAAGAGCAGCTCCGGCCGCGTGAGCGCGTGCGATGCCATCCAGCGCTGGTGGGGTTCGTTGCCGAGCAGCACGAGGTCCCAGTGCCTGGGGCGGCGGTTGGCGCGCCGGGGATCGGAGTCCACGAACCCGAACCGTACGCGGCAGAGTTCGAGGTCGCGGGGAGCGCCGGTCAGGAACGTCCAGCCAGGCGCGGCGCCGCACTCCTCGTGGTGGCGGCGGAGCCGTGCCGGACTGTCGCGTTTCGGTTCGAGCGTGAACGAGTAGAGGAACACGTCACGGCCTGAGCGCTCGCCGAGCAAGGTCTGAAGTCGCCGGACGTTGTCGATCCCCTCTCGCTCGCGGGCGTCGTCGTGGTCGGCACGGAATAGCTGGATGAGCACGTTCTTCCCTTGGAGCAGGTCGTCGTAGAGACGCACGCGGCGGTTCTCGTGCGTGCGAAGCGAAATGTTCGGGAAGTAGTCGCGGTGGTACCCGCGCACTGGACGCACCCGGCGCTGGCGCTGCTGCTCATCCAGGAACTGGGCCACGGGA
The DNA here is from genome assembly GCA_023249845.1 of Candidatus Eiseniibacteriota bacterium. Taxonomy (GTDB): domain Bacteria; phylum Eisenbacteria; class RBG-16-71-46; order RBG-16-71-46; family RBG-16-71-46; genus JAIOPA01. The sequence continues at coordinate 5,076 of JAHFBW010000091.1, read as the reverse complement.
GCCGCCGCGGCCACAGCCGGCAGAAGTCCCAGGAGTGCGAGCAATCGGCGACGGTGCATTCGGTTCTCCGGGAGCGCCTCACGCCGCGAATCGCGAGCGAGCAAGGCGGGTGACTCAGCGAAAAGGACTCAGGACACGACCTTCCACATGAACATCAGCCCCTGGTCGCCCTCCGCTCCGTACCGCGAACGGACGGAATAGCGCCCGAGGAAGTCTCGGAATCGGCGGAGCACGCTCACGGTCTCGCCAGGGGCCAGGCGCAGCACGCTTCCGCGCGCGCGTGGGCGGGCGGCGGGTGCTCGGCCATCGCGCGAGAGCACGACAAAGTCTTCCATCGGGAGCTCGAGTGCGCCGAGCCAGCGGCCTGAGCGATTGACGAGGTTCCAGACCTCGGTGGAACCGAGTGTCGGCGTGGCGGCCATGAAGTCGGGGTCGAATGGCCTTCCATTCATGGTCCAGCCGCCGTCCTCGCGCTCGATCACGAACGTGCGCGTGGTGGCCGGAACCACGGCCTCGGCAGGGGTCGAGGGGAAGAAACGCTCCGGCACGCGGCTCGCGTCACCGCGGGTTTCGAGCGTGGCGTCCATGTCAAACCGGACCAGCCGGGCGCCCTGCACGAGCGTCACGGGGCGGTTCGGGTGGCCCATGGGGTCGCGCGCCTCGACATCCAGCAGGTAGAGCTCGATGCCCATGGGCGGCCGGCCGAAGTCCACGATGACGTCGGCGCTCTGCCCCACGGCGAGGCTCACGTCCTTCGACACGTACGGAGCCGGCAGCATCGCGCCATCTCGGGCCACCTGCACCATGTCCAGGTCGTTCGACAGGTGCAGCGTGTACGAACGGGACGGCCCCAGGTTGTGGAGGCGGAATCGGTACTTTCGTCGTGCCACACGGAAGAAGGGTTGGATGCGACCATTCACCGTGACCTTGTCGCCCACGATCCCATCCAGGTCGAAGAGATCGAAATAACCCCTGCCGTGAGCATCGAACACGCGGTCATGAAGCACGAGCGGCACGTCGAAGTCCCCGCTCGGAAGCCGCCAGGCGTTGGGATCCGGGTCCGCCTCGTCCCCGGTGTCGAACTCGTCAAATACGTGGTACGTGCCGACGTTTCCGCGATAGCTGTTCTGCGCGCCGAAGCCGAGGGATTGGTCGTGGTAGGAGGCCGTGTGGAGTCCATCGCGCGGATCCCCGTTCGCTCCGCTGGACGACTCTGAGAAGCCCGCGTGACGATTCAGATGGAGCTGATCCATCCATTGACCAGGTTCGACACGCACCAGCGGGTCGCCATCGCTCTCCGCCGCCGTGTGACCGCCGTGCACATGGGTGGCCGTGGTGGGTCGCCCGTAGCCTCGGTGTAAGTCAAGTGTGGGCAACTGGTTACGATAGCGCACCAGCGTCGGACGGCCGACGCGCGCGTGAATGCGGGGCCCTGGGAACATGCCGTTCCAGCACCAGCATTCGTCGGGGGGCAGTTCGCGATGCCAGCGCACGCCGGTGACGCGATTCTCGAGCACATGGAGGTCCGCTGCACTCGCGTCGAACAGCTCCCAGTGCTGATGTTCCTCGCGAGCCGCCTCCCCATCGATGGCCTGGTGGCGCTGCTTCGGGCGCACGCCCAATGCGTCGAGTTCGCATGGAATGGCGACGGGCGGGACCGGCAGCTCCTCGACCCACGGGGTCGTCGCCGGGCTCTCTGCCGCCCCTCGTGTGACGCCTGAAGCCCGGGTGCTGAGTCCAAGCTTCGTCGTCAGGTAGCCGGCCGCGGTGAGCAGGCCCAGCTTGGCGAGGTCACGACGCGTCAGCCGCGCTTCGACCAGTTCCACTCGATTGCGGCGTGCGATCTCCGCCAGTCGCTGCATCCGGCCGGCCATGGCAGGCATCCCTCGAGGTGTCGGCAGCTCGGGCAGGGGCCCGATGGAGCAGTCCCCTCGTTATCGGCGGAAGGGTTCGAAGGCTGAAAGGGGTTCGAGCGACACGTTTCGCAGCAGTTCGAACCGCTCTTCGAACGGGGTGACGAACCGCTCGTCGAGCGGAATGTTGTTGTGGCGATCGCATGAGTGTCCGATGATGCGAATGGTCACGATCGAGGCTCCGGAGCAAGCCCCGCAATGCACACGGATGAACGGACCGCGACCCGCGTCCGATTGCTGCACGCCATCTTCGAACACCAGGCCCGCGAGACACCTACCGCGATCGCCCTGGACATCCCCCCGTACAGGGCCGCACCCGACCGGGTCCGCCTCACCTATGCCGAGGTGGACGCGCGCGCCGAGGCCCTGGCCGCGAGGCTCGCGCCGCATGTGCGCGGGGAATGCGTCGTGGCCGTGGTGGTGCCGCGAGCCGGCGTCACGCTCCCGATCGCGCAGCTGGCGATCATGAAGGCGGGCGCGGCGTGGACCTGCATCGAGCCGGGCACGCCTCGCGAACGCTTGAGCTTCCTGCTCGAGGATTCGCGCGCGGCGGCGGTCATCGCCGGTACTGCCGAACGCGAATCCCTGCTCGCAGCGGGGTTCCCAGCCGAGCGCATCTTGGATCCGTTCGCACCGTCGCCTGCGAGACGCAGCCGGCCGATCCCCGCGTGGCTTGGCCCGGAGTCGCTGGCCTACGTCATCTACACCTCGGGAACGACCGGACGACCCAAGGGCGTCATGATCGAGCACCGGAACGTCGCCAACCTCGTGCTCGCCGACAGCGACTACTTCGACCTGGGTCCCGGGGATCGCTGCGCCCAGACGTCGTCGGCCGCGTACGACTCCTCGGTGGAGGAGACGTGGATGGCCTGGGCCACGGGTGCCACGCTGGTCATGGTGGACGATGAGCGCGTGCGGTCCGGGCCCGACCTGCTGCCGTGGCTCCGCGATGAGGGCATCACGGTGTGGTCCCCCGCGCCGACGCTTCTACGCATGGCGTGCAGCGACGACCCGCGCCGTGACCTGCCCGACGTACGCCTCATATATGTGGGCGGCGAAGAGCTCACGGCCGACGTGGCCGACGCCTGGGCGCCTGGCCGGTGGCTCGAGAACGGCTACGGACCGACCGAGTGCACGGTGGTGGTCATGCGTGCGCGGGTGCGGGCGGGCGAGCCCGTCACGATCGGCCGACCCCTGCCCGGGAACCGCGCCCACGTGCTGGACCCGACGCTCGAGGAAGTGGCCGACGGCCAGGTTGGCGAGCTGTGCATCGCCGGCGAAGGGGTGGCGCGCGGCTACCTTGGCCGACCCGACCTGACGCGCGAGCGGTTCGTCGAGCATGCACGGTTCGGCCGTCTCTATCGCACGGGCGACCTTGCGCGCCGGCTTCCCTCCGGTGACCTCGCCTACCTGGGTCGTGCTGACACGCAGGTGAAGATCCGCGGTCATCGCATCGAACTCACCGCGGTCGAAAGCGAGCTTTGTCGGTGTGACGGCATCGTCGAGGCCGCATGCCGCGTTCAGGCAAACGGCGCGGGCCCCGAGCTGGTGGCCTTCGTCGTCACGCTGGAGGGCTTCACGCTGGATGAGACCGCGCTGCGCGAACGGCTGCGCGTCGCGCTCCCCGAACCCATGGTGCCGAGCCGCTTCGCGCGCCTCGGGGCACTGCCGCGCGCGACGCTGTCGGGCAAGCTCGATCGTGCGGCACTCCCCGAACTGGCGCACGAGGTGCCCGCGATCGCCAATGGCCGCGCCGCCGGTGACCCCACCGAGGCCGCCATCGCGCGCGCGTTCGAGCGCTACCTGCCGGCGGCCGTGGGCGCAGGTGTGGACGCCGACTTCTTCCTGGACCTCGGCGGCAACTCGCTCGTCGCCGCACAGGTGGTGAGCGAGCTGCGGCGCGATCCGCGGCTCGCTTCGCTCACCGTGCGCGATCTCTACGAGATGCGAAGCGTGGCAGCCCTCGCCCGGCGGGTCCCGGCGGGCGCGCCGGCGGCGGCGCTGGACCAGGTGCAGCCGACACGCGACGAGCGCGTCTCGCCGCATGCGTCACTGGGTGCGACCGTCCAGGGCGGCGTGCTGGCGGTGGCACTGCTCGCGGCCGTGAACGTGGCCTGGTTCCTCGGGTTCCGTGTCGTGCCGGCGCTGGTCCAGGCGATCGGCATCACCGCGTTCGTTCTGCTGCTCCCCAGCATCGTGCTGGCGGCAGCACTCGTGTGGACGCTCGTGGCCGGCGTGCTCACCGTGATCGGCAAGAGCGTCCTGATCGGCCGCTACACGCCGGGCCGCCATCCCTACCTGGGCTCCATGTACCTGCGACATTGGATCGTGAGCCAGCTCGCGCGCAGCATCCCGTGGGACCTGCTCGAGAGCACGGGGCTCCGTGCAGCGCTCCTGCGCGCGCTCGGTGCCCGCATCGGGGAGGACGTCCACCTTCACCGCGGCGTGGCGCTCCACCACGGCGGCTGGGACCTGCTGGAGATCGGCGACGGCGCGGCACTTGGCCGCGACGTCTCGGTGGGGCTCGTCACCTACGACCGGCAGCAGCTCGTGTTCGCCCCCATTCGCATCGGCCGCGACGCCACGCTCGACACGCGGGCGCGCATGGGCCCCGGCAGCCGTATGGGCGACGAGTCGTATCTGGGCGCGCTTGCGGGGCTCGGGCCAGGGGCAGAGATCCCCGCTGGGGAACGCTGGGAAGGCGTCCCCGCCGCCAGGGTCGGCCCGTCACCGCCCGCGTCCCCGTCGTCCTCGGAACCGCCGCGCGCCAGCATGACGCACACCATCGCGCTGCTCGGCGCCAAGGCGGTGGTGGCGCAGGTGGCGTTCCTCCCGGGCATGGCGCTCGCCGCGGTCGTGCTTTCCGCGTGGAGAGCCCAGGGCGCGGCCGTGTCGTTCGCCTCGCTCCCGCTCCTGCCGCTGGTACTCGCGCTCATGGCGGGCTACGCGCTCTCGCTCCCGCTCCAGGCGCTCCTCTGTCGGCTCCTTTCCAGCGTCGAGCCAGGTGTCTACCCGGTGCGCGGCAACACCGCGCTCACCATCCTCATGAAGGAACGCCTGGTCGAGACCGCGAACGTTGCGCTCTCGGGAACGCTCGCGTGGCCAGTGTGGCTCCGCTGGGCGGGCATGCGCGTCGGTCGTCGCTGCGAGATCAGCACGATCA
>JAHFBW010000375.1 GCA_023249845.1 Candidatus Eiseniibacteriota bacterium | reverse complement strand
TCGTCGACCACCGCGTTCAGCTCGGCCTGCGAGTACTGCGGGGCGCCAACCGATTCCTCCTCTGACAACACGCCGGCACCGGCGAGCACCTTGATCACGTCGGCGCCGCGCTTGACGTTCTCTCGCACCTTGTGGCGCAGTGCATCGACGCCGTCGGCGACACCGCTTTCTCCCTCGAAGCGCAGGTAAGGGGAGAAGCCATTCAGGTCGCCGTGACCGCCGGTGGCGCTCAGCGCCATGGTGGCCACGAGCATACGAGGTCCGGGAATGTCGCCGCGGTTGATGGCGTTACGGAGGGCCACGTCGATGTAGGCGCCCGATCCCACATCGCGCACCGACGTGAAGCCCGCGTCGAGCGTTCGCCTCGCATAGACGTGGGCGCGCACGGCATCGTCGATCGGGCTACGGCGGAAGAGGTCGTCGTAATACTCCCCGCTCTGCGACGAGAGATGCGTGTGGACGTCGATGAGGCCCGGCAGGAGAGTGGCGTCGCCCAGGTCGACCAGCTCCGCATTGTTAGGCGCGCGGCCGGACGTGTCGACGCGCACGACCGTGTCGCCATGCACGAGCACGACCACGCGATCGATCCGACGGCCACTGGCCGGATCGATGAGGTGGGCCGCCTTCACGGCCACGAGGCGTGGGGCGCGCGCAGGCGCCGCCGCCTGCGAATGGGCAACAAGCGGGCCAAGAAGCAGAAGCGCGACCAGCGCGCCGTGCAGGCGAGTCATCGACAACGCATCAGCCAGTGGTGGAGTCGAGAGCAACCTCGATGCTTCGCGCGAGGATGTCCAGAGCGGGAGGGGCACTCGCTTGTGCCCCTTCGCACCCGCCGTACATTGGCGGCTTCCCGCAGCATCCCGGAGTCTCGCGTCGATGCCACCAGTCACTCGTCGGAGTTTCGTCGCCTGGGCGGGCGGCCTCGCCGCTGCCCTGGGCTTCGGGCGTCGCGCGGGCGCGGCTTCGGCGACATCAGCGACGCGAGCCGGGTCCACCGACGACGCCGGGCATCCCGCTTCGTCTGAAAGCGCGCCCCCTTTTCCTCCGGCCACGCTGCAGGCACTCGCCACGGCGGTGTTGCCGGGTGAACTCGGCGCGGACGGCGCGGGTGCGGCGGCGCGGCGATTCTCCGAGTGGATCGCGGCGTATCGCCCCGGAGCGGAGGCTCTGCATGGCTACGGCACGGGCGAGATCGTGCTGCTCCCGCCGTCTCCGCTCCGCCGGTGGAGAGCGCAGCTGGCGGCGCTCGACGACGCCGCGCGCGCCGGAGGACACGCGGGACTGACCGCGCGGAGCGTGGCGGAGCGCCAGACGATCGTCCGGGAGGCGCTGGCCGGAACGAAGGTCGGTCGACTGGGTGACCCGCTCTCGGCCCCGCACGTGGTGGTGGCCCTGCTCGCCCACTGGTATGCCTCGCCAGATGCAACGGATGCCTGTTACGGCGTGGCGATCGGGCGCCAGCAGTGCCGCCCCCTGGTGAACGCGGTCCGGCCGCCCCTTCCCCTGGCGCGGGGCGCGGGGCGATGAGGCACCACGTGGTGGAATGCGACGTCTGCATCATCGGCTCCGGCATCACCGCGGCCATGGTGGCCGAGCGACTTGCAGCTCACGGCAAGAACCGTGTGGTGGTGGTGGAAGCGGGCGCGGAACAGCCGGCGCCGGCCGACTTCGCCGCGCTCAGGCGGCGCTTCCTCGCCTTCGGGGAGAGCCCGTGGCCGCGCGACCACGTCGACGGGCTCACCGCCGATGGCATCCAGTCGCGCTCGATGTGCGTCGGTGGACTGGCGATGCACTGGGGTGGCGTCACGCCTCGTTATGCACCGGAGGACTTCCGCCAGCGCTCCTTGTGCGGCGTGGGTACCGACTGGCCCCTCAGTTACGAGGACCTCGATCCCTGCTACCAGGAGGCGGAGGAACTGATGGGGATCGCGGGGGAGCAGGGACCGCCGGAGCTCGATCCGCGGGCGAAGCCCTTTCCACTGCCGAAGATTCCCCTCAGCTACAACCTGGAGAAGCTGCAAGGCTGGGCCACCAGCGCCGGCGTGCCCACCTGGAGCCAGCCCTCGGCCAAGCTCACGGTGGCGCGGGGGGCGCAGGGGCGGGGAGCCTGTTGTCGCAACGACACCTGCTTTCCCATCTGTCCCGTGGGAGCCAAGTACTCGCCCGACATGACGTGGCGCTCGTTGCGCACGGCCGGGAAAATCGAGTTGCATCCGCTCACGCTCGTCAGGCGCCTGGTACTCGCGGCCGGCACCACGCGACTGGAGTCGGCGCAGGGCGTGAGGCGCGATGGCACCGGAGACACGGTGGAGTACCGGGCCCGCACCTTCGTGCTGGCCGCGGGTTATGTGTGGAGTTCGTACCTGCTGCTCCTCTCCACTGCCTCCGGTTTCCCGAACGGGCTGGCTAACTCGTCAGGCCTGGTGGGGAAGTACCTGACGGGCCACCGCAACGTGCAGGGGTTCATCTCGCTGCCGATGCCGCTCTTCCCGGGCCTCAACGAGCAGCACTCGCTGGTGACCAAGTACTTCATGCGGATGCCGAAGACGCCGCGTTACGTGCGCCATGACCTGCGCATCTGGGAGTCGAGTGTGGGGCGCCAGCCGCGGCTCGTCGGCGACGACGGCACGATGATGCTGGGCGACGAGATCATGAAGGACTGGCGCTCGCGCACGCGCGAATCGACCGCACGCGTGCGCGCCTACTACGACGTGATCCCCGCGCGGGAGAGCGAAGTCACGCTCGACGGTGGGGTGCGGACACCGTTGGGTGATCCCGCGCCCAAGCTGGTCATGCGGGACGACGCCGCGTCCGCGGACCTCCGGGGGTACACCGAGGAGCGCATCCGGGCGGTA
>JAHFBW010000090.1 GCA_023249845.1 Candidatus Eiseniibacteriota bacterium | reverse complement strand
CCCCGTCGCGCACCACCTCGGGGACTCCGCCCACCGCGGTGGCCACGATCGGCACACCGAGCGCCTGTGCGTCGAGCAACGACGTACACAGCCCTTCCAGGTAACTGGAGAGCACGAACAAGTCGAACTGGCGGAGCAACGCCACCGCGTCCGACCGGAAACCGAGCAGGTGGACCCTGGACTCGAGTCCGAGCTTCGAGCGCTGCCGTTCGAGCGCGGGCCGACATTCACCCTCGCCAAGCCAAACGAAGTGGGCACGCGGGCGGGCCCTGACCACCGCGCTCGCGGCGTCCAGGAGCAGCGCGTGGTTCTTGTGAGGCGCGAGCGAGGCGACCGTGCCTACCACCTCGGCGTCTGCCGGGAGTCCGGCGAGTTCGCGGATCTCCGGAGCGGGCGCGGCCCCCGCGGCCCGGACCGCTTCGAGGTCCACGCCGCTCGGCACGATCCGCAGGCGCTCGTCTCGCACGCCGGATGTGAGCATGGCCTGGCGCACGCCCTCGCTGATGCACAGGTAGCGGTCCACGTTCATCGCGTACTTCCAGCGGCTGAACGGATTCGTGCGCACGAGGAAGTCCACGCGACGCGACACCACCACGGCGGGAACGCCCGCCCAGCGCGCGGCCGGCACGCCGAGCGCGTGCGCATGCGCGCTGTGGGCGTGCGCCACGTCGGGACGAACACTCGCCAGCGCGCGCCGCGCGTTCCACGTCGCCCACGGGTCCAGTTCGCCGTGCGAATCCCAGCGCCGCGCGTCGAAGCCGGTGGCACGCGCCTTCTCGAGCAGCGGACCCGGCGGCGCCAGCAGCAGCTGTTCGTGCCCGCGCACCTCGAGCTCGCGCATGAGGAGCAACGCCTGCGCCTGGCCGCCACGCCAGGTGCGGCCGGTGTCCAGGTGAGCGACCTTCACGCGAGCCCTTCGAGCGCGAGAGCGAACTGCTGGCCCACGGCGGCCGGGGTGCCGAGTTCGCGGGCGCGCTCGCGACCCGCGGACCCCAGCCGCTCGCGGAGCGTCGCCGAGTCGATGAGGCGCTCGAGTGCCAGGGCGAGCGGTTCGGGCGCTCCGCGCGGCACGAGCAGGAGGTGCACGCCGTGCTCGAACACCTCGCGCGGCCCCGCGCCATCGCCCGTGACCACGGCGCGCGCCGCGGCCAGCCCCTGCCAGAGCTTGTGCGGGATCACGCGCCCCGCCTTCTCCCCCGTCCCGAACGCGCCGAGCGAGATGTGCGAGGCGGCGAGCACTCGCGGCAGATCCGCATAGGCGAGCTTCCCGGTGAACTCGACGCGAGAGAGCTTCCGCTCGCGGGCGAACGCCTTCGCGTCCTCGAACTCGATGCCATCCCCCACGAGCTGAACGACGAACGCCGGCATCGACGCGGCGCGCGCCTCGAGTGAATGGACTGCCTCGAGCAGCGTGCGCACGCCGTGGAGCGGCAGGAAGCCGCCCACGTAGGTGACGCGAACCGGTGCGTCGGCAGGCGGCGGCTCGAGATCGAAGAAGACCTGTTCGGCCCCGACCAGCACGCGCCGGAGCAGGGCGCGATCGGCGCCCAGCGACACGAACAGCTCGCCGTGCGCCCACGTGTCGCACAGGAGCCTGTCCGCGGCGCGAAACGTCCAGCGGTCGATGGCGCGGTTCCACGACGCCTGCGCCGAGCCGCCCGCGTGGACCCGCCAGTCCTGTACCAGCGTGTCCCAGCGTGAAACAAGCGGATCGAAGACGAGCGGACGACGGCCCTTGAGCATCACGGCGAGCGGCACGTCCTTGTGGCGGAACTCCGGCACCCATAGGACCTGGCACTCGCGCGCCACACGCGACCACGCCGCGGCGAGCGCCGGATAGCGGAGCCACGCGCGGCGGCCGCGGACGCACGCGTCCAAGACGCGGTGGCCTGCCGCCTCGAGCCCGGCGCGCACGATGCGATGGCGTGGGTAGTCTGGATCCCTCGCCCCGAAACAGCACAGCGTCGTCACGCGCGCGTCCCGGCCCGCGTGCGTTGCCAGAGGTCGGCGTACTTCAAGAACACCTGCGCGGCGGCGAACCCACAGAGCACGAGGCCGTGCGCCCCGTCCATGATGCCGAGCTGGAGCACGTACTGCCGGAGGAAGCGAAGCGGCGGCCGCACGAGCACGTCGAGCGCGCCGGCTCGGCGCCCGCGCCGCCATGCCTTCTCGGCGCCGGCGTGCGCGTACCGCACGCACTTGGCGACGCAATCCTCGAACGTACGATAGCTCCAGTGTTCGATGGTGCCCGCAAGCGGATCACCTTGGGCGCCGTCCACCGTGACCTGTTCGTGCACCGGGGCGTCATCGAAGCGTGCGCGGTCGCGGCGGAACAGCCGCACGAGCGTCTCCCGCTGCCAGCCGCAGTAGCGGATCCGGCGACCGAGGAACCAGGTTGCGCGAGACACGCGGTGATGCGTGGCGGGATTGGGGGGCTCCGAAGCCGCGCGCAGCACCGCGGCCACCGCGGCCGCGTCGAGTCGTTCATCCGCGTCCAGCCACAGCACCCACGGTTGCACGCAACGCGACAGCGCGAACGACCGCTGCGGGCCGAAGCCGTCGAACGCGCGCTCGTGTACGCGCGCGCCGAGACGCTCCGCGGCCGCGCGCGTGGCGGTGTCCCCGCGCGGATCCCACACCACGACCACCTCGCGGGCGAATGCCAGCGCGGGTATCAGCTCCTCGAGGTCGCGCGTCTCGTCACGCGCCAGCAGCAGTACGGAGATCGGCGCTCGGTCGTCCATGGCGTTCCAGGTGCGCCAACACGCGCTCGCTGGCCTCTTCAGCCGAGAGCGCGGGCAGGCAGTTCCAGTGCGGGCACACGGTGCGCTCGCACGCACGGCACGGCAAGCTCGTACGCCACCACGCGTGACGCGGATCGTCCGGCGTCCATGCTTCTGGATGTGCCGGCCCGAACCAGGTGTAGGTGGGCACGTCGAACGCCACCGCGATGTGGCGCGGGCCACTGTCGGTCCCGACCAGGCCACGCAACGGCGCAATGGCCCCGGCGAGCGCGCGCACGTGTGGCGCGCGCAGCGTGCGCACTCCCAGGGCCAGCGACGCGAGCCGCGCGAGCATGCCCTCCTCCCCGGGACCGCCGATCGCCAGCACACCGAATCCCGACTCGAGCAACCGTCTCGAGAGGAGCGCCGCATGCGAGAGTGGCCAGGTCTTACTGGGCCACGAGCCCGCGGGCACGAGCCCGATCGTGTGCGCGGGATCCCGCACGTCCGCGCTCGCCAGGCACTGCTCGCCCTCGCGCCTCGCCCGTTCGCTCAAGGTCAGCCGTGGCCGCACGTCGGTCTCGGCGCCGCCCGCGGCCCGTGCGAGTCGCAACGACGATGCGGCGGCGTATTCGCGCCGGTCCCCGCCTGGGTGCTGCACACGCGGCACCGTGTCGTGATAGAACGCGCGCCGTCCGCGAAGGTCGAAGCCCCACACGCGTTTGGCACCCGAACCGCGGGCGATCACCGCGCTTCGCGAGTTGCCGAAGAAGTCCACCGCCACATCCGGGCGGAGCGCGCGAAGCGCCCACGTGGCCGCCAGCGTCGAACGGATCGTGCGCTCGACCGGCCACACTCGCGCGATCTCCGGCTGCTCCTCCAACAGCGGCGCGAACCGCGACTCCGCCACGACGTGGAGCGGGGAACCCGGATGCCCCGCGGCGAGCGAGCGGAACGCCGCGCTCGAGAGCACCAGGTCGCCGAGCGCCCGGAGGCGCACCGCCACGATCGGGCGGCTCACGCGTCCACCGCGCGGCGCGCCGCCGCCCGCGCCCACGCGTCCACGCCGCGCAGATGCTCGAGGGATTCCACCTTCTCCACGTCGTGTTCGGCGAGCACGCGCTCGAGCACCTCCGGCACGCGTCCCAGCGCGATCTCACCGTCCAGGAACGCCTGCACGGCCACCTCGTCGGCGGCGTTCACGACACACGGTGCCGTGCCGCCCGCACGCCCGGCCGCGAGCGCGCAAATGTAAGCGGGATAGCGCTCCGGCTCGAGCGGCAAGAGCTCGAGGCCCGCGAGCGCCGTGACCGGCAACGGCGGCACAGACTCGCCCCAGCGCGCGGGCCAGGAGAGTGCCAACTGGATGGGTAGTCGCATGTCGGGGCTCGCGGCCTGCGCCACGAGCGAGCCGTCGCGGAACGTCGCGATGGCGTGCAGCACGGCGCGCGGATGGATCACCGCGTCCAGCTGCTCCCATCCCAAGTTGAACAGCGCGTGTGCTTCGAGGATCTCGAGCCCCTTGTTGAACAGCGTCGCCGAATCCGTGGTGATGCGCGGCCCCATCGTCCACACGGGATGCGCCAATACTTCGGCGGCCGTGGCACGGCGCCAGTCGGGATGCTGGCGTAGCGGTCCACCCGATGCGGTGAGCGTCAAACGCAGCACCTCGGCGGGCGGGCAACCCTGAAGACACTGGAGCGCCGCGGAGTGCTCGCTGTCTACCGGAACGAGCGAACCGGAAGCTCGCTCGAGTGCGGCTGCGACCAGCGGCGCGCCGATCACGAGCGTCTCCTTGTTCGCGAGCGCCAGCCGCGCGCCGCGCTCGAGCGTGGCGAGCGACGCGGCGAGTCCGGCCGCTCCCACGACGCCGTTCAGCACGACCGCCGCTCCGCAGCGCTCGGCGAGTCGCGCGGTGGCCCCCGTGCCCACCTCGACGTCGGCGCCGGGCGAGGCGGCGCGTAACTGCTTGCGCGCGGACTCGGCGTCGGCCGCGTGCTCGAGCGCCAGGTGACGCGGCCGCCAGCGCGCGGCCTGCTCGCACAGGCGCTCGAGCGAGCGCCCCGCAGCGAGCGCCACCACCGAGAGTCGGGAAGATTCGCGCGCCGCGACGTCGAGCGCTTGCTCGCCGATCGAGCCGGTCGAGCCGAGGATCGCCAGCTCGAGGGGTTCGCTCACGGCACCTGGAAGATGACGGCGCGCAGGTAGTGGTAGACGATCGGGGCGCCGAAGTAGAGGCTGTCGAAGCGGTCCAGCACGCCGCCGTGACCCGGGATCAGGTCCGAGGAGTCGCCGGCCGCGGTGTCGCGCTTGAACAGCGACTCGACCAGGTCCCCGACCTGGCCGCAGACCCCGACCAACGCGCCCACGGCGACCGCGTGCGGCCACGGCAGCAGCGGCCCGCCACCTTCCGGCTTCAAGAACGTAGCCGCGCCGAGGCACGAGGCGATCACCGCGAACACGAACCCGCCGATGGAGCCCTCCCAGGTCTTCCGCGGCGAGATCGCGGCCGAGAGCCGCGTCCTCCCGAACGCCCGGCCGGTCAGGTAGGCGCCGGTGTCGCAGCTCCAGGTGACGAGGAACGCGAAGAGCACGAGCGAGGAGCCGTCCCCATATGCGAGCCCGGCGCGCCAGGGCAACTCGCGAAGCAGCACGAAGTGCGCCGAGAGCCACCCCACGTAGAACACGCCAAACGCGGTCACCGCGGCGCTCTCGAGCACGCGCGATTGGCCGCCGCGGCGAAGGGCCAAGGCGAGGAGCAAGAGCAGCGAAGCCGTGGCGAGCAGGGACGCGTTCGGTGTCTGCGGGCGATAGGCGAGCGCCAACAGAGCGAGCGCCGAGACGAAGCCCAGCCAGCGCACCGGCTCCAGGCCCTTCGCGCGCGTCATGCGATAGAACTCCTCGAGCCCGAGCAGCGTCTGGATCGCGACGAACGCCAGCCACACGACGCCGCCCGCGCGCGCCATGAGCATGAGCAGCGGCACGAACAGGACCGAGCTCGCCACGCGCAGCCACACCGACACGTGCCCGCGCTTCGGGGCCTGGGTCGCGGGGGCGACGCTCGGCGGGACGGCGGGATCCACGGGCGCGCCGCTCAATCCGACCGGCCGAAGCGCCGTTCGCGCCCCTGGTACTCGAGGATCGCCTGGAAGAGGTGGCGTCGCCGGAAGTCCGGCCACAGCGTCTCCGTGATCCACAGCTCGGTGTAGGCGAGCTGCCACAGCATGAAGTTCGACAGTCGCATCTCGCCGCTCGTGCGGATCAATAGGTCGGGATCGGGAAGTCCGGCGGTGTAGAGGTAGCTGGCGAGGAACTCGTCATCGATGCGCGCGGGGTCCAGTCGCAGGTCGCGGGCCTCTGCCACGATGCGGCGCACGGCGTCCACGAGCTCGGCTCGCCCGCTGTACGAGAGTGCCAGGTTCAGCTGCATGCCCGTGCACGACTCGAGGAAGCGCTGGGTCGCGCCGATCTCCTCGCGCACGGGAGCGGGCAGGTCGGCCGGCCGTCCGATGACCTGAAGTCGCACGTTGTTCGCCTTCAACTCGGCGCGCTCCGCGCGCAGCGTCTGGCGCAGGATGGTCATGAGCGCGCTCACCTCGCGTGCCGGCCGCTGCCAGTTCTCGATCGAGAACGTGTAGAGCGTCAGCACCTGGACGCCCAGCGCGGAGCAGCCCTTCACCGCCTCGCGCACGGATTCGCGCCCGGCGCGGTGCCCCATGAGGCGCGGCACGCCCCGAGCCTTCGCCCAGCGGCCGTTGCCGTCCATGATGATCGCGACGTGGCGCGGGATGTTCCCTCGCGCGATCAGTTCGTCGGGACTCGGCGTTCGCGTGGGCAATGGGTCTCCGAAGGTGCGGAACCGGGCGTGCGCGCCGGACGCGGCCTTAGACCTCCATGACCTCGGCGGTCTTCTTCTTGAGCATCTCGTCGATACTCGCGATGTACCGGTCCGTCAGCTTCTGAACGTCGGCCGTCTGGCGCTTCGCGTCGTCGGCGGGCAGCGTGCCGCCGTCCTCCTGGTGCTTCAGATCCTTGTTCGCGTCGTGGCGCACCTGACGAATGGCGACCCGCCCTTCTTCCGCGAACTTGTTGATGAGCTTCACCAGGTCCTTGCGGCGTTCCTCGGTCAGCGTCGGGATCGGGATTCGCACCACGCTGCCGTCATCCGTCGGGTTCAAGCCGAGTTGCGCCTCGTTGATGCCCTTGCAGATGGCTTTCATGAGGCTCTTGTCCCACGGCTGGATCACGAGCAGCCGCGGCTCCGGCGCGCTCACCGAGCCGACCTGGATGAGCGGGACATGCGTGCCGTACGCCTCCACCTTCACCGTGTCGAGCAGTTGTGGGCTCGCCTTCCCCGTGCGGATGCCGTTCAACTCATGGCGGACGAACTCCACCGCCTTCTTCATGCGTTCTTCGGCGTCGTTCAGCGTCTTGGGTTGCATCGCGTCACTCTCCTACGACGGTGCCCACGGACTCACCCTTCACGATCCTCACCAGGTTGCCGCGCACGCCGACGTTGAACACGATCAACGGCAGGCGATTGTCGCGGCACAGGGAGATCGCGGTCGCGTCCATGACCTTCAGGTCCTTGTTCAGGATATCCATGTACCCGATGCGAGGGAAGAACGTCGCCGACGGGTCCCGTTTGGGATCGCCGGAGTAGATGCCGTCCACCTTGGTTCCTTTGAGGACGACGTCCGCCCCCACTTCGATCGCTCGCAGTACCGCCGCGGTGTCGGTGGTGAAGTAAGGGTTGCCCGTGCCGGCCGCCATGACCACGACCCGTCCCTTTTCCAGATGCCGCAGTGCCCGGCGGCGGATCCACGGCTCGCACACCTGGTCCATCTGGATCGCGGACAGTACGCGGGTGAAAAGCCCGAGCCGCTCGAGCGCGTGCTGCAACGACAGGCTGTTGATGACGGTCGCCAGCATGCCCATGTGATCCGCCGCGACGCGGTCCATGCCGCGCGCGCTTCCCGCGAGGCCGCGAAAGATATTGCCGCCTCCGAGCACGATGCCGATCTGCACGCCGAGCGCGTGCACGTCGCGCACCTCCTCGGCGATCTTCGACAGGACGTCCTCGTCGATGCCGTGCACCTGGTCTCCGGCGAGCAGCTCGCCGGAGAGCTTGAGCAGGATGCGCTGGGGGCGCGACTTCATCCGCGTCACTCCGCTCCGAGGCGGAAGCGCGCGAACCGGCGTACGACCACGTTCTCGCCCGTCTTCGAGGACGCGTCGCGAACGAGGTCCTGGATGGTCCGCTTATCGTCCTTGATGAATGGCTGCTCGAGCAGGCAGACCTCGGAGTAGAACTTGTTGAGCTTGCCATCCACGATCTTGTCCGCGATGGCGGCCGGCTTGCCCTCGTTCTTCACTTGCTCGACGTAGATCGCTCGCTCGCGAGCGATGCGCTCCGCCGGCACCTCCTCGCGCCGCACGTAGTCCGCACCGGCACCCGCGACCTGCATCGCGAGGTCCTTGCACAGCGTCTTGAAGTCGTCCGTGCGCGCCACGAAGTCCGTCTCGCAGTTCACCTCGACCAGGACACCGATGCGGCTGTCATGGACGTACGACTCGATCCGGCCCTGCGACGCCGCGCGGTCGGCACGCTTCTCGGCCTTCGCGATGCCGGCCTTGCGCAGCGCGTCGATCGCCTTGTTCAAGTCGCCGCCCGTCTCGGACAGCGCTTTCTTGCACTCCATCATGCCGGCCCCGGTCATCTCGCGGAGCTGCCGGACCTGGTCTGCGGTGATCGTCATGAGACACCCCTGCTCGTTGGAACGCCCGCCCGCAGTTCTCGGTGCGGACGGGCGCGAATGGATGGAGGGAAAACGGATCAGGCTCGCGCGGGCGCCGCTCCGACTTCGGCCTCGGCGGAGTCGCCCCCGAACGAAACGGTCTCCTGGTCGGCGCCCTCGAGCGCCATGGAGCGCGCCTCGAGCACGGCGTTCGCGACCATGCCCGTGAACAGCTTGATGGCCCGCAGCGCGTCGTCGTTGCCGGGGATCGGGAAGTTGATCAGCGTTGGATCGCAGTTCGTGTCCACGATGCCCACGATCGGGACGCCAAGCCGGTTCGCTTCGGCCACCGCGATCTTCTCCTTCTTCGTGTCCACGACGAACACGAGCGACGGCACGCCGGGCATCTCCTTGATGCCCGCGAACGCGAACTGGAGCCGCTCTCGCTCGCGCGACAGCCGCGAGACTTCCTTCTTGGCGAGCTTGTCCATGGTGCCGTCGGCGACCATGGTGTCGAGGTCCTTCAAGCGCTTGATGCTCGAGCGGATCGTCTTGAAGTTCGTGAGCATGCCACCCAGCCAGCGCTCGGTGACGTGAAACTGGCCGCAGCGCGCGGCATCCTCGGCCACCATCTGCTTCGCCTGCTTCTTAGTGCCCACGAACAGCACGTGCCCGCCGCTGCGCACGACGCGCGTGATGACCGCGCGAGCGTCCTGGATGCACTTGAGCGTCTTTTGAAGGTCGATGATGTAGATCCCGTTCCGCTCCATGAAGATGAACTTCTTCATCTGCGGATTCCAGCGTCGGGTCTGATGCCCGAAGTGCACTCCGGCTTCGAGCAGGTCCTTCATCGTGATCTCAGACACGGACAACCTCCTTCAAGGGTTCTGCCGCCGCTTCTCCGGGCTCGTCGCGCCTCCCGCTCGTGGAGCGGGACCCTGGCGCGTCGGAGAGGCGTGTGAGATGGATGCTTGCGAACTCGACAGCGACTAGCGCTTGCTGAATTGGAAGCGCTTGCGTGCGCCCGGCTGTCCGTACTTCTTGCGTTCCTTCATTCGCGAATCGCGCGTCAGGAAGCCTTCGCGGCCGAGCAGTGCCTTGAGGGCCTCGTCCTGTCGCACGAGGGCGCGGGCGATTGCCATGCGGATCGCGCCCGCCTGCCCGGTGAGCCCGCCGCCCGCGACACGGGCGTGGACGTCGTACTTGTCGCGCAGGTTGGTCACGACCAGCGCTTGGAACGCGTGCAGCACGAGGGATTCGCGGCGCAGGTAGTCGATCGCGCCGCGGCCGTTCACCTGGGTCTGGCCCGTGCCGGGAAGCAGTCGCACGCGCGCCACCGCTTCCTTCCGCCGGCCGGTCAGGGGCTTCGTCGTCGTCGTCATGGGAGCCCCTTTCAGGCCTCGATGGTCCACGGTTCGGGCTGCTGCGCGCTATGCGGATGCTGTGGTCCCGCGTACACCTTGAGCTTCTTGATCATGGCGCGACCCAGCCGGTTGCGCGGCACCATGCCCTTCACGGCCTTCTCGATGACGCGCTCGGGATGCTTGGCCATGAGCTCGGTGAGCCGCGTCCACGTGGCGCCGCCCGGATACATGGTGTGATGGAAGTACTTCTTCTTCTCCGGCTTGGTGCCGGTCAGCCGAACCTTTTCCGCGTTGACCACGACGACGAAGTCGCCGGTGTCCATGTGCGGGGTGTAGATCGGCTTGTGCTTGCCGCGAAGCGCCATCGCGACCTGGGTCGCGAGCCGACCGAGGGTCTTGCCCTCGGCGTCCACGAGCAACCAGCGCCGCTGGATGTCACCCTCGCGGGCGGAATACGTCTTCATCCGTCCTCCGATGATGGCCGAAACGGCCGCGAGCGAACGCCTTAGAGGGCGCGGCGGCCGTGGTGCGCAGGGACGAGCGACCCCGGGCACGGTGTAAGGAAGCGCTGGAAAGTACCCCGGTGGCAGCGGCGTGTCAAGACCGGTGCCACGCGCGCAAGCCACTGTGGCGGAAGGCGCTGTCGAGAAACCGCGAGCTGCCGAGACGCGTTCCGAGGCGCCTCCCTCGCCGGCCGGCAGGCCTCAGGCGAACTCCTCGAGCAACGCGCGCAGCCGCGCCAGCGGCAGGCCGACGACGTTCGTATAATCGCCCTCGAGTCCCCGCACGAACTGGCCCGCGAGTCCCTGGATGCCGTAGGCCCCCGCCTTGTCGAGTGATTCCCCCGTGGCCAGATAGTCCGCGAGGTCGCGCTCCGAGAGTCGCGCCATGCGCACCACCGTGCACTCCGCCGCGGTGCGCTGCTCGCCGCGGTGCACGACTGCGATCCCCGTCCACACCTCGTGCTTGCGACCGTGGAGCCGAGTAAGCATTGCGCGCGCTTCCTCGGGGGTCGCGGGCTTGCCGAGCCGCGTGCCGCGCGACACCACCACGGTGTCGGCGCCGACCACGATCGCCTCAGGCCGTTTGAG